>JACREU010000011.1 GCA_016212705.1 Deltaproteobacteria bacterium | reverse complement strand
GGGGCGAAGATGGTCTTTGCGAGCCCCGGCACCTTCGAGAGCGCGAAGTCCCAGGAGACGATCGAGTGGACCGAGACCGCGAGCGGTATTATGAAGACCGCGAAGAACGTGTAGGCCTTAAAGAGCCAATGCCACTCGGAGTCAGTGCCCCTCCAGCCGAGCGCGAGCGCCGAGTACACCTGTTTCCTCCAGCCCGTGACCCTGTCGCGGACCGCGGCGAGGTCGGGGATAGAGCCGAAGTAGAGGAATATCATGGAAGACGTCGCGTAGGTGCTTATCGCGAAGACGTCGAACATGAGCGGGGACTGGAAGTTGAGCCAGAGCATCCTCTGGTTCGGGTACGGCATGGTCCAGTAGAAGATCCAGGGCCTGCCCATGTGGACGAATATGAATACCGCGGCTGTTGCGACCGAAAAGAAGGTCATCGCCTCGGCGCTACGATAGATGGAACGCCGCCACGGCGTCTTCGTTATGAACAATATCGCGGATAAGAGCGTGCCCGAGTGGCTTATGCCTATCCAGAAGACGAAGTTCGTGAGGTATATCCCCCAGAAGTCCGGGGTGTTCAGCCCGGAGACGCCCTGCCCTTTATAGATCTGGTATGCCCAAGGGAGTATCCAGAAGGCGAGGAAGCCCGAGACGGCCCCGGCGAGCGCGATGTAGTACCACTTCCCGGTCTGGGTCATGGTCCTGACGACGTCTTCGTTGACCTCTTTGTAGGAGATCCCGCCGCCGGACGGGTAGCTTAAATCCCGGGACTTAAGCTCGCCGGTCTGGTAATCACTCGTGTGATGAGTTGCCATCGCCCATTACCCTTTTTAGGTATATTACCGAAGGATCGGCATTGAGCTCCTCGAGGAGCCTGTACCTCCTCGGGCTTTTTGCCAGTTTAGCTACTACGCTATTCGGGTCCTGAAGGTCCCCGAAGTATATCGCGCCCGTGGGGCAGGACTGGGAGCACGCGGGCTTTATGTCGCCGTCCTGCACGTCCTTCCCCTCGTCCTTTGCCTTGTCCTTTGCCGCCCTTATCCTCTGTATGCAGAAGGTGCACTTCTCCATGACGCCCATCTCCCTGACGGAGACATCCGGGTTCAACTGGGCCTCAAGGGGCTTTGGCCACTTGTAGGTGAACCAGTTGAAACGGCGCACATCGTAGGTGCAGTACGTCGCGCAGGTGAATGTGCCCACGCACCTGTTGTAGACCTGCACATTAAGGCCGTCCTGGTTGTGGTAAGTCGCGTAAACGGGGCAACCGGTCTCGCACGGCGCTTTCATGCAGTGCTGGCACATGACCGGGATGAACTTTACCTTCACGTCCGGGTACTCGCCCTCGACGTATCTCTCTATGCGGAGCCAGCTGAACGCCCTGGACTTTTCGCACTCTTCCTTGCCTACCACCGGGAGGTTGTTCTCGGCGTAGCAGGAGACGACGCACGCTTCGCACCCGTTGCACTTGTCCAGATCGATGACCATCGTCCACTTGTGGTCGAGTTTCGT
>JACREU010000079.1 GCA_016212705.1 Deltaproteobacteria bacterium | reverse complement strand
GGGCTCCACAAACATACTTTCTACCTGCACCTGAAGGAAACTGAGTTTCGTTTCAATCTCAGATGCGATAACATATATTTGGAACTGTTAAAAATGTTCCGCAAGACCCCTTTATAACCTTGTTTGCTTCCTAAGACCCATAGAATAGCGTAGCTTTACATCTCTGCAAGACAGGCCTGATTGGGAAAAAAATATCAAATTTTCATCAGTTCGACTTTTGAGGATCTCAAGAATGAGCGCCAAGCTGTTCTCAAAGCTATTCTTGAGATGAATCATATGCCAGCAGGAATGGAATTATTTCCAGCTTCTGACGATAGTGCTTGGCGCCTCATTTGTGATGTGATCGACACATCTGATTATTATGTTTTAGTAATTGGTGGCCGTTATGGTTCCCTCGATGAGGAGGGTATTAGTTTTACAGAAAAGGAGTATGAATACGCAACTAAAAGTAAAAAACCAGTCTTAGTTCTTCTGCATAGAAATCCAGATAATCTCCCTCGTGGAAAAACAGAAACGGATGAAGGCGCATGGTCCAAGTTGGCAACATTTCGAAATAAAGTTGAAAAAAAACATATGTGCGCCTATTGGGAGTCTCCAGAAGATTTAAAAGCAAAGGTTATTGTAGGTTTGACATTGGCAATAAAGAATACCCCGGCTCAAGGGTGGGTAAGAGCTGGCTCTCTTGCCTCCGAAGAAGCGAATCGCCAGATTGTTGAACTGCTTCAAAAAATCGAAAAGCAAAGCGAAGAAATTGAACATTTAAGAATCACTCCCCCTGAAGGAGCAGAAAAGCTGGCACAGGGAAGTGATTCTTTGTCCCTAGATTTTAAGGTTACATTTACTAAAGACAAAGCTAAATGGAACGACCCAGATCGTACATTTAGAATTACGCATACGGCTAATGTTAGTTGGGATGAACTTTTTAGTTCAGTTGCTCCAGAATTTCTTGATCCTACACAAGATACAAAAATGAAATCTGGTATAGCAAGATTCCTTAGAGAAAAATGCGAGACGGAATTTTCTGATAAATATCCTGACTATTCTGCAACAGGCTCTTCTATTTCAGAAACACACTTCCAGACGATCAGAGTTCAATTTTTAGCTCTTGGTCTAATTAAGTGCCATACTGAGCAACGCCTATCGGATGATAAAGAAAAAGATGTTCGTGTGTGTGAATTAACCCCTTTAGGAAAAAATCAATTAATTAAGGTGAAAGCAATTTATCGGGACTAATTATTAGAGTCTATCTGGGTTAGCATCGCATAACTCGGCAAATCAATAAGAAGCTCAAGGTTGTCATTGCGAGCAAAGCGAGGCAATCTTATCTTTTGGTACCCCAATCCCTTGAGATTGCTTCGTCGCTTGCGCTCGGCGCGTTGCCAAAGCCAAATCGGCGCCAGTAGACTTTTCCAAGCACAACCGCTTGGTATGGCTTTGCCGGTCCGGCGAGGACGGCTCCTCGCAATGACAAAAGGATTTGTGCGAATCCCCCTCAAAAAAAACAAACGCCCGCCGGAGTTCCGGCGGGCGTTTGTTTTTGAGTAACAGGACAAACTTTTCTTACTTGAGTCTCTTTTTCACATCCTCCAGCACCAGGTGATAATCCTTTTTCACCTCGGCCATTACCTTGTCCGTCGTCTTCTTCATATCGGCAAGGAGGCTGTCGCCCTTTTTCTTCAGGACCTGAAGCTCTTTTTCGATCTCAATCTTCTTGCCGGTCTTTTTTAGCGCCTGTACTTCTTTATTGAATCTATTGCTTACGACCTTGAGTTCCTTCTCGAGATTCTTCTGCACCTTTGCGAGTTCGGTGTAGACCCTCGTCTTCAAGTCAGGCTTTTTTACCAGCTTTTTAACTACCTTGTTGAGCGGGTTTTTCACAAATCGCCTCCTCTGATTTTTTGTAAACTCGGTCCTATGCACTCACGGGTTCGATGATGCTTAATTATACACTGTTAGCTTAAGATTTATATTTATTTCTGAAGAATATTTTTTGGCGCTTCAATGGGGCATGGCGGGCGCGTCAACTTTGCCGGCAAAAAATAAATTTATCGCAGCTGATTTGCAGTGGCAAAAGCAACAGCCCCATTTTCTTTTTCGCGGACAAACCATTTATGTTAGTATCGTGTCTCTACGGTTTCGACGACGGCTGAGGGGTTATGGGCGCATGAAAAAGCACACTACATACATGATAGCACTCGCTGTCGCGCTTACCGCGCTTTCAGCGGCGCTCTACTACCTGCAGATAAACCTTTTCCGCACGCCGAGAGACACCTTCTTCTATCTCTTGCAGGACCTCGCGTTCGTCCCTGTCCAGCTCCTCATCGTGACAGTCATAATCGAGAGGATACTGAGCGTCAGGGAAAAGCGGGCCATGATGGAGAAGATGAACATGGCCATAGGCGTCTTTTTCAGCGAGATAGGGACGGAACTTTTGAAATCGTTTGCCGAACACGGCGCCCTCGGAGACTCTCACCGCAAGGAGCTCTCGTCCGTCAAGGACTGGAACGGCGCGGACTTCAAACGCGCCGCGCGCTCATCCGCTAAGGCGGATTTTTCAATCGAGAGGTTTGAAACAGAGCTCGAAGGGCTTAAAGGCTTCCTCCACGATAAAAAGGATTTTCTTCTTACGCTCCTCCAGAACCCGAACCTCATGGAGCACGATTCCTTCACGGAGTTACTGCGCTCCGTCTTCCATGTCTTCGACGAGCTTGAGGGGAGGAAGAGTTTGACGGGGCTGGGTGAAGCGGACCTTAAGCACCTTGAGGGAGACCTAAAGAGGGCTTACGGGTTCCTCATCACGGAATGGGTCCTTTACATGAAGTACCTCAAGAAGAGCTACCCGTACCTCTTCTCCATAGCCGCGCGTAAAAACCCGTTCGACCCCGGGGCAACGGTTGAGATCAAGGGGTAGCGCGGACGAAAGCCTCTCTTCAAAAAAATAAACGCCCGCCGAAAATTCGGCGGGCGTTTATTTTATAAGTAAACCGGAGGGCTTCTTTTAGTCTTAGCCCTTCCTGAACCTCTTCATCCTTACTACCGCAAAACCGGCCAAGCCGCTGCCGAGGAGCAACAATGTAGATGGCTCAGGCACCGATGAAGCTGAAACAGTGTTAAAGGCCAGGTTGTCGATGCCTATAACGTCATCCATGTAACCCCCTGATCCGTTAGGGGACCCGCCGCCTGTCCAACTGAAGACAAAGGACGCTATGCCCGGGGTGTTAATCGTAAGGCTGTAAGGCGTACTCGCGCTGGCGAGCGATGTCGATGCAAGCAGGTTGCTACTGGAATCGTAGACATCAAGGTACGATGTGGTCTGCGCCCAGTCGGCATATATAATCTGGGCAGTTATATAATCCGTCGTGCCGGTAAAGTAGCCGGACATGGCCACATTCCCAACGCCATTGTAAAGCCCGCTCTTCTCGCCGGTAGCCCATGTCTGGGAGCCGTTTTGAGACACATAATCCGTTGTGTAGTAAGCATTCGTAAAAACTACCCCTGAGCCCGAGTAGTCGCTTCCCACGGCTGTGCCGGATGCGCCGCCCTCAAAGTCGACAGTCACGGCGCCGACATACGCCGGCAACCCGGCGGACAGCAGAGTTGCAACAACAAGGGAGCCTATTTTCAGAGATTTACCCTTCATTTTAACCTCCTTTGTAAGCGTTTTATTAATGTGAATTAAATAATAGTGCAAAAATAGTGCCATGAATCAAGGCAAAACCACATTAGGGTGTAACTCACTGTTTTTATAAGCTTATTTTTTTCAGCAAGCCTTCTTGGGGAATGCCGGATGGATTCCAAGTGTAAAAAAAGTTGATAGCTGGTCAGACCCTTCAGCAAGTTAAAACTACTAACTTGCTGATTTTACAGCATTTACTTTGGTTCCACTTGTGTAAAAAATGTGGACACCTTTGAGCCGGTTTTTAACAAGGTCCAGCAGGCTGGGTTAGCGTAGCGTAATCAAGCCGATCAGAGTTATTCCCTCATCTCCTCCCCGGTGGAGGCCCGTAGATGACATATTCGAACGAACCCTTGATGTTTATCTCTTCTATGCCGAAGTCGTCGGGGAAGGGCGGGAAGGGGGACGCGAGGCGGAGCGCCGTCACAGCCGCGTCGTCGAGCGCCGGGTAGTTTGAGGATTTCACAAGCTTCACATCCCTCAATGTCCCGTCCTTATTGATTGAGAAGTCGAGCCTTAATACACCCTGCCAGCCGTTCCTGGCCGCAGAATCCGGGTAGTCCCATCTGGATTCTATCCGCGACTTCATATTGATAAGGTACTTTTGATACCTGAGTTCTGAGGTGTTTAGCTGAAGGGTCTTGCCCTTTTCGCCCTTCGGCGCGTCGGTCTCGTACTCCTTCGCAAGCTCGGCTATCCGGTCGTCGGTCAGAAATAGATTCGGCCTCGGGGGCTGTATATGTGTGGTTGCGGACGCGCCCCTGCCGGTTCCCGCTCCGACTCCCGCGCCTTCTCCGGAGGCCGCAGACGAGCCGGATAAGGCCGCTTGCTTATCAGAAGGTTTCCCTGCCTCGGTGTCTTTTATCGCGACCGTATCCTCTCCGGGTAGCGTCTTGCCGGGGGGCTCTCTTTCGGCGGACTTAGGCGGCGCGCCTCCCGAGGGGCTTAAAGCGACGCCGCCACCCTTTGTCCCATTCTGAGGAGGCGCGGAAGGTAAAGCGGGTCTGGGCATGCTCCGGGGGACTATCAGCAGGCCCTTCGCCTCCCGCGCATCAGGGAAGGTCTCCTTTGGGACACTCTGGTTCCTGTCCGTAAAGAACGAGGGACGCTTAGGCAGGGAGGAAACACCGCTACCCGGCGGCAGGTCTATGACATCGACGACGATAGGTTCCTTGTCAGGCATGGCCTTAAGGAGGGTATCGCGCAAAGGCGCGAAGGCGTAGAAAAGCAGGAGCGCCGCCAGGTGTATGGCTAACGAAACCCCAAGGAATTTAAAGAGATTTTCGCTCCCGTTGTCAGGCGGAGGGAAAGTTTTTGTTGACATGCAACCCCGATTCTGTCAAGATTGATACATTGTACAAGGGTCAAGGGCCTGTGTTTTGGGGCCGGTGGGTATATTAAGCCGCGCCCCTGAGGTTCCGTACCCTTCCTTATTTTACATTTAAACCCGGAGAGAAACAATGTTCGGATTAGGAACGACCGAGCTCATCGTAATACTCGTCATAGTCCTCATCGTCTTCGGTGTCGGCAAGCTCCCGGATATCGGCTCCGGCATGGGTAAGGCGATAAAGAACTTCAAGAAGGCCTCAAGCGACGCAGAGATAGACGTAACCTCTGAAAAGGAAAGGCTCGACGCTAAAAGGAACGAAAAGACCAAGAACGCCTGAAGCCTTCACCTAACCTTATAATATCAAAACCCGCCTTTGGCGGGTTTTTTATTTTGTGGGGTTAGCTGTCGCCCTCGCCCCTATCGGATTTGGGGGAGGGAAGGTCTCACGTTGCCTTTGTTTCTGAAAAGATTCCGCGGCATGGTGAGCGTAGCATAAGGGAGGATGGGGCGAGCGAGCCGGGGAGGATAGACGCTTGCGCTCGGCGCACAAACGATAGGGAAATGAGCGCGCAGGGGCCGAGCGAACGAGGAGGGGGAGGAAGAAAGCAAGCGAACCCATGCCGCAAAAGCTCTGGACGCGCAAAAAGGCCTTTGCCCGGGGCAATGTTGAGTCTTCACTGAAGGGTTCTTAATTTAAGGCGGGTTCAGGTTTGCAACCTTCAACCCGTAATTAGTACGACCGCCTGCGCCCCAAAATACTGTAGCCGCCCGTTATTAAGACGCTGGATTCCCGCTTGAGGCACGCGGGAATTACGATACTCAGCCTACGCCCTCTCCTTCACAATATCCTTTGCCGCTTCCCTGGCCTGCTGATGGATAGTCTTGTCCTCCGCGATTGCCCGGAGGTCCTGCGTCATGAGGGATTCGAGGAGCGCGACCGTTATCCTCGGCGGGGTGTACGGGTTCAGGGCGACCGCCTTTTTCACGCCATACCTCTTCGACCACTTCCCGTGGGCAACGACGAGCTTCAATATCGCCGGGGAGTTGGGCCTTTTCGACGCGACCTTCAGGACCTCCTTTTCAGTCGTCCTCGGGTTGTTGAGGATGTTTCCGATGACCATCGGGTCCGGGTCTGAAAGCAGGCGGTCTATGACATCCTTTGCCTGTTTTTTTGAGAGGGCGCGTCTCTCGCCGAGACTCAGGTGCTCCATCGGCGCCTCCTCCTCGGTCTCGTATCCTGAGAGCCCTTTTTTGAGGGGCGGGAGATCGGTAAAGAGCCTGGAGACCTTTTTGAGGCCGAGTTCCAGGGAGGCGAGGTATATGAGCCTGTATCTTTCGGGGCCGAGCGCGGTTTTGAGCCCCTCGGGGTCTACGAGAAGGGAGGCGGCCTTTTTAGCGTGCACGGCTGGAGGCCCCATCCTGTATATGAGGTCGATGGCCCTTGCCGAGTTTTCCGGGGAGAGGTGAGAGAGCCTCCTGCAGAGGAGGTCAAGCCTCATCTTCTCCTCCGGAAGGGCGGATAAGTCGCTCAAGAGCGTATGAACGAACTCTTCGAGGTTTGTCATTTTTGAGAAGTTGGATGGGTCGGGGACTTAGCGGACTATGTCGAGGCCGTACTCGACGGTCTCTGCCGGGGCATCTGTAAAGAGGACCATGACCGGGACCTCGGCCTTGGACGGTATCGTCCCGCCGGTTGCGTCCTTGAACTGCTTTTGCAGGTCTTCCTTCGAAAGGTTCCTAAGATCGTCCTGCGAGACGACCCTTCCGGGGGATACCGATTTGGACGTGAGCTTCTCGCCTTTGGAGTCGTAGAGTATGCCCGTAACCGACTTTATCTCCTGGGGGGAGTCGGATATGTTCCTTATCTTCGCCTCTACCACGAAGACCTTGCCGAAGAGGACGTTCTCGGCGAAGTAGCCGTTTATCGTCTCTATCTCAACGACCTTTGCCGTGGTCTCGGAGCCGGAGAGGATGGATTTGGTGATGGAATCGATTACGCCGGTTGAATAGACGAAAACCGCGCCTATGATGAAGACGAGGACGGCTATGAGGATAGCCTTTTTCCCGGGCTTGGATTTGGTTGCGGTCACAGCGGCCTTCAGGTTGGCATCGTCTTCGCCCTCTTCGAGGCCGAGGTCGGCGTCCTCTTCAATCGACTTTGTCAGTACGTCGGAAAATTCTTTTTCCACCCCGGCGCCGTAGTCGTCCTTTTCAGCCAAGGGTTCGGCCTTCGGCGCTGATGCCATAGAGTCCCTGGCATAAGCGGCGGCGGAGATGGGCGAGGCCTTTACCTGAAGGGCGTCATCGCGTTCATCTTTTTCGCCTTCGGTCCCCGATCCGGAGCCTAAGCCCCAGTCGTCGGAAGGGGCGCGCTCTTCGCCAGGGGCTGTCTCATCGGCTGTCTTGCCCGCGTCGTCGAAGTTGAAGTCGAAGTCGAGCGCGGCCTTGCCGGACTCCTCCGGCTTGAACCGGAAGCCTTCGTCATTGCCCTCGGCAAGGTCCTCAGGCGTTTCTTTTTCGGCGGTCTCGCTGGAGGAGAACTTGAACTCGAACGGGTCCCTCTCGTCCTCATCGGACGCTTCGGAGGGGCGTCTGCTTGAGGCAAGGTCCTCCTCGTCAGGGGGCCTCTCAAAATCGAATTTCAGGTTGAGGTCGGGCCTTGACTCGGGCCTTGGAATATTCGGCGCGCCTGTAAAAGATGGCTCTGGGGCCTTCGCGCCCTCTTTGGCCCCGAAGACCTCCTCGACCTGGACCTCTTCGGCCTGAGGCGGCGGGGTGACTACAAAGACGTTCTGGCATTTGGTGCAACGCACCCTGACGCCATTGGCCGTGATCCTCGAATCATCGAGCCGGAACTTCGTAGAGCACTTATCGCACTGGATTATCATCTGTTCCGTATTGGTTGGGGACGCTGAAAGAGACACTTATCAACAAGAGATATTTAGCATATGCGCGGCGGCAATTCAAGATAATATAGATATTGGCCCTTAGACAATTATTTCGGACGGACAGGCCCGGAGGTTTAGCGTTTTAATCGTCGAATCCCACTTGACAGCCAGGGGCGCTGATTATATCCTTTGGGTAATCCAAAGGACTCCACTATGCCGTCTGGACAATTCAAACCCCTTCTGTCTCCCTCTGATATAAGGGAGACGGTTGATTCCCTCGCCAAAAAGATAGACGAGGACTACGCCGGAAAGACCCCTTTGCTCGTAGGCGTCTTGAAAGGCGCGTTCGTCTTCCTTTCCGACCTCGCGCGCGAAATCAAGACCGACGTCGAGATAGACTTTATCCAGGCAACTTCTTACGGCAAGAGGGAGAGCCCGTCAACTGAAGTCCTCATAACCGGAGAGATAGGGACGGACGTGTCGGGGCGGGATATAATAATAGTCGAGGGGATAATCGACAGGGGGACGACTGCACGCGCGGTCTTCGATTACCTCTCGTCAAAAGGGCCAGCCTCGATAAAGTTTTGCGCGCTACTCGTCCGGGACTCTCATTCGGGGCTCAATATCGACTACGCGGGGCGCGGAATCGGGCCCGGGTTCATCGTCGGCTACGGCATGGACCACATGGGTCTCCACAGGAACCTTCCCGGCATCCATATCGTGGAATAATCATGGGGGCAGAGTGTTTCTCCCGCCGATAATCGACGCTCTACTCCTCCCAACGGCATTTCCAGAAGCCTCCGGCACAATCACGCTCGTTCAAACCCACGTCTCTTACCTGATATTTACCGATAAATTCGTTTACAAGATAAAGAAGCCCGTGGACTTCGGCTTTCTGGACTTTACGACGCTTGAGAAGAGGCGCTGCTTCTCCGAAGAGGAGGTGCGGCTCAACTCCCGTCTCGCCCCTGGCGTCTACCTCAAGGTCGTGAAGATCGTCTCTGTCAAAGGGGAGATAAAAATCGAGGGCGTTGGCGAGGCGATCGAGTACGCGGTAAAGATGAAGAGGCTCCCGGAAGGGTCCATGCTGAAGCGCGCGCTTGAAAAAGGGGAGGTCCTGGAAGAGGTCATAAGAAGGGTCGCGCAAAGGGTCGCAACGTTTCACGCGGGCGCGGAAACTACCGGACATATCGCCTCGTTCGGCCTCCCGGAGTTCGTCTCAAAGAACGCTTCCGAGAACTTCACCCAGACGGGCCCGTTCGTCGGGAGGATAATAACAGGCGCGCTCCACGAGAGGCTCAAATCCTGGACAGAGGGGTTTATTGAAGCGAACGGCGGCCTTTTAAGGGCGCGGGCCGGCAATGGGTTCGTCAGGGACTGCCACGGAGACATACACACCGATCACATATCGATCGCCGACGGCATAAACATCATCGACTGCATAGAGTTCAACGAGCGGTTCAGGTACGCCGATATTGTGGCGGACGCGGCCTTTCTATCGATGGACCTCGATTACCTGAACAGGAGGGACTTATCCCGGGCCTTCGATGACGAGTACTTCAGGGCGACAGAAGACGCCGAAGGCAGACGCCTCCTCGATTTTTACAAATGCTACCGCGCCTGCGTACGCGGCAAGGTCGAGGGGTTCAAGTCAACGGAGCAAGAGGTGCCAAAAGACGAGAGGCTCTCATCCGCTCTCTCGGCGCGCTACCATTTTCATCTCGCAGGGCTCTATGCCTCGGAGTGGAGGCCAACGGTCGTGATACTCAGGGGGCTCTCAGGCGCAGGCAAATCGACGCTGGCTCGCGAGATAGCGGATGTGACGAACCTTGTAATCCTTTCGACAGATAACATCAGAAAAGAGCTTGCGGGGCTCAAAACAACGGAAAAGGCCCCGTCCCGATTCGGAGGGGGGATATACTCAACCGAGTTCACGGAGAGGACTTACAAAGAGATGATAGCGAGGGCGGCCTCTCTCCTTGAGGAAGGCCGCTCAGTCATACTCGACGCGACGTTTTCAAAGGCCCGGCACGTGGATGCGGCGCGGATGGCCGCGCTAAAGGCGGGCGCGCGAGCGTATATTATCGAATGTGCGGCCAAGGATGATGTGGTAAAGGGACGGCTCCTTAAAAGGGACGCCGAATGCGCCGTCAAAGGCATACCCGTATCTGACGCGGGTTGGGAGGTGTATCTCAAGCAGAAGGAGGCCTGCGAGGCGGTGCGTATTGATATAATGGTCAACTCCGAGAGGCCTTTTGAGGAGTCCCTCCCGCGCTTGTTCGAGGAAGTTTTTGGTTGAGGGTTCCGGGGGGATATGTTTTAATAATTTAATGGCAGATTCCATCGTACTTGTAAGCGGCGGCATGGACAGCGCCGTTACCGCCGCCATAGCGGCTTCCGTTGGGACCGCCGCCTTTCTCCACATAAATTACGGCCAGAGGACCGAAGCCAGGGAGCTTAAGTCCTTTAACGCGGTCGCGGATTACTTTTGCATCAGGGAAAGGCTCGTCGTAGACATAACCTACCTTAAAAAGATAGGCGGCTCGGCGCTGACGGATACCTCAATCGATGTGCCTGATGGCGACCTCGGAAGGCAGGATGTCCCGCTGACCTATGTCCCGTTCAGGAACGCGAATTTTTTGTCCATCGCTGTCTCATGGGCAGAGGTCATATCCGCTAAAAACATCTATATAGGCGCGGTCGAGGAGGACAGCTCCGGGTATCCGGACTGCAGAGAGGCGTTTTTTAATGCCTTTGAGAAGGCGGCGAACCTCGGAAAAAGGCCTGGGGCGGACATAAAAATAGAGACCCCCCTCATCCACATGAGGAAGGGGGATATAGTAAAGAAAGGGATAGGGCTTAAAGCGCCTCTTTCCCTCACATGGTCGTGTTACAGGGACGAGAGACTCGCCTGCGGCGAGTGCGACTCGTGCCTTTTAAGGCTCCGGGGCTTTACAGAGGCGGGCGCGATAGACCCCATACCATACAGGGTAAAGCAACGGACGCATAACCTGGTGATTTCTGAGCATTAACGGAGGCGCGATGACTTTCCTTGAATTCCTGAAGATCAAGAAGGGCATAGAGACGGACGGCAAGCAGATGTTCGAGTTCATGGACGACTACTATGACGAGTACCTGTTGTATTTAAGGGGCGTCAAGGACGGTTGCGGCCCGAAGTAAGAGGGGGTAGGGGAGATTATGTCTGCTCTTTCCATTTTAACTGGATTCCCGATTAAAACCTCGGGAATGACAGACAAAAACAAATTGTCATCCCCGCATGCTTAAAGCGGGGATCCAGCGTCCTGAAATCCGATAGGCCGGATTTTCCAGTCCCGCGGGTATTTCCCCCACTCCCCTTGCGGGAGAGGGGGCGCTATAAAAAAAGGCGGGCCTTTCGGCCCGCCTCGGTCAAGCATAAGAAACGCATCAAGGATACGGGTAGTATGGATACGGGTACGGGTATCTGTTCGGGTATGGTCCGTAGGGGTAGCTTGGCCCGTACGGGTTGAACGGGTAGTAAGGGCTGTATGGCCCGTAATACGGGTAATACGGCTGGGCGAAGTCCGGTGGCTCCATCTTGGCGAATATCTTCATCTCGATGGGGGTTATGATTGGGAACGGGTAGTCCATCTGCCCGATCTTCCTCGTCTCCACCCTGCTCACGACGCCGGCTACTGTTACTCTTTTTTCTTCCTTGAAGACGTTGGCGTCAAGGTACTTTTTGGCCTCTATTATGAACCTGCCTCTGGAAGTCCCGTGCTCGGGCCTGTCGTCAAAGGAGAGGGGCGATTCAAGGACCTCGACCTCGGTCGCCGCCTCCAGGTTATTGGTGGCGAGTATTATGCCGCCCCAGACGACCTTCTGGCCTATGTAGCGGTCGGGCGTTGCCTGGACGCTTTCAATCGAGATGTTCCGGTCTATGTCCTTGACCACTTCCTTTGTAAGGACAGAGCCGCAACCGTAAGACAGGACGAGTATCAGCAGGACCGGGATGAGCGTAAGGTTCTTCATAGTTTAATTTTATAGTTGTTTGGGGATTTGTCAATGTCAAAAGAGCCTAATTACCCGGAGCTTGAAGCCCAGAGGCTCGCCGCCTACGCCGTAAAGAGCGCGGAGACGAGGGGGCGCAGGCACCCGGAGGCCGAGCATCCCTTCAGGACCCCTTTCCAGAGGGACCGCGACCGTATCATACACTGCCACGCATTCAGGCGTCTTGAGTACAAGACCCAGGTCTTCGTATTCCACGAGGGCGACCACTACAGGACGAGGCTCACGCACACCATAGAGGTCGCCCAGATATCCCGGACCATAGCGAGGGCCCTTGCCCTTAATGAAGATTTATCAGAAGCCATCGCGCTTTCCCATGACTTAGGTCACCCTCCGTTCGGCCATTCCGGGGAAAACGTGCTGAACGAGCTTATGTCCGACCACGGAGGGTTCGAGCACAACGCCCACAGCCTCCGGATAGTCGAGGAGCTTGAAAAACGGTATCCGGGGTTTGCCGGCCTTAACCTTACCTATGAAGTGAGGGAGGGGATAGTGAAACACTCCTCGGAGCACGACAGGCCCGGCGTAAACTCCGAGTATGAAAAAGAAAAGTCCGCGTGCCTCGAAGCCCAGATAGCAGACCTCGCCGACGAGATAGCCTACAACAACCACGACATAGACGACGGGATGTCATCCGAGATGATAGACCCTTCGGCGCTTAAGTCGGTCGGCCTCTACAGCGGGTTCTTCGACGAGGTGAAGGCCCTGTACCCGGAGGCGGATTTTAAGGTGCTCAAGTACCAGACCATCGTAAAGATAATCAACGCGCAGGTGACGGACCTCGTCGATACGGTCTTGAAGACGATAGAGGCCGAAGGGATAAGGTCGCTCGACGACGTAAGGGCGGGGGGGGTGGTAGCGCGTTTTTCCCCGGAGATGGACAGGAAGAACCGCCAGTTGAAAAAATTCCTCAAAGAGAACCTGTACAGGCACCACAGGGTCGTGCGCATGGCGGACAAGGCCGAGCGGATAATAAAGGAGCTCTTCAAGGCTTACCTTAGGGCCCCGAAGCTCCTGCCACCGCATGTCTATTCGCTGATTGACAAGTCCGGCAGGGACAAGCACCGGGTCGTCTGCGACTACATCGCAGGGATGACGGACAGGTTCGCGCTGGACGAGTATAAGAAGTTGTTTGACCCGTACGAGAGGGTGTAGGGGGAAGGCCTATGTTGTAGATAAGATTATTTTCTTTAGAAAAGGAACTCTTGCGTAAAAGGCTCTTGTAATACTGCCATGCCCGGCGCCTTTTGTTCTAGGCTGAATATAAACACCCATTCTGCCAGTCAAAGCAGAAAACCCCTTTTTGATAATTGTTTCTCTAACTAAATTATAATCAGCTTTTACTTGCTGATAAATCTCTGCATCCCCTAAATCAAATGTTCTTACGGAATGCAGAATAGATGACTGCTCAAGTTGATTTTCCCAAATTCTTGCGGCTATAACAGTTTTTTTTAATTTAGCCAATAAATGGCTATCCTCAAATTCTGTTCTTACTATATTGTAGGGATCTATCATTGTTATTGCCATCGTCTCTTTCACCGTAATGCTCTTGTCTGCGAGATGCTTTAATGACACTGTCTTCAATTCCCAAGAGCCAAAATTAGGTGATTGAGAGCTGTTAATAGGTAACCCCAAATACCGTTCAATTACATGCCCGGCCCATCCTTTGTTCTTTTTCCCATTTATAAAAACTGTAACCTGATAATCATTGGCTAGTTTTCTAAGGTCTTTACCTATAAGTAGTGAAATTTTTTTAACAGCTTCTGCTCGTTCCATCGCCTACCGTCTAAACAGCCGCAAATATTTTTGGTTTACTGATGGCCTCTTCAAGCCGCATTCTCGATAATTCAAGATAATCATCTTCTGTATCAATACCGACATACTTTCTTTGTAACGATACTGCCGCAACACCAGTAGTTGAGCTACCACAGAACGGATCAAGCACCAAATCGCCCTCTTTTGATGAAGACAGAATTATTCTGTCTAAAAGCTCCAAGGACTTTTGTGTGGGGTGTTTCCCGAATTTTTTTTCTTCGCGTCTGGGAGCTGGCATTTCCCAAACATTACGCATCTGCTTTCCATTGTTAATAGATTTCATCAGTGGGTAATTAAAATAGTGCTTACTTTTTTTGTCCTTGGCGGCCCACAAGACAATTTCAGTAGAGTGGGTAAAATATCTGCAGGAAAGATTAGGCGGAGCATTGCGTTTATACCAAACGATGTCGTTTAGAATCTTAAAGCCAAGCTCCTGCATGGCGAAACCAATCGAATAAATTATATGGGTTGTTCCGGATACCCATATCGTACCGTTTGGTGTTAAGACACGCTGGCAGGCTTTAAGCCATTCGAGATTGAACTTATGGTTTTCCTCAGCACCCCTGGATTTGTCCCACTTGCCCTTATTTACCGAGACCATTTTCCCGGCGTGACAGGTGATACCCCCGTTTGAGAGAAAGTAAGGCGGGTCGGCAAAGATAAGATCGACGCTGTTCTCTCGTGCCTGATTTAAAACTTCTATGCAATTACCTTTTAGAAGACGGACGGAGTGTTCAGGGTTGTCATAATAGACAGCGAACGGTCTCTTTTTTTCATATTCAGATGTTTCCTCTGAAATATAAAAGGAAAGTGAGTCGTCTGGGAGTTGATATTCCTTGGTCTTAGGTTTCTTTTTATTCATTAAAACTTCCGGCTACACTTCTTTAAAAAGGTCGATTATTTTTGCATTTAGCGCATCTGCAATCTTGAATAAAATTTTGAGAGAGGGATATCTCATCCCTCTCTCAATCTGCCCTATGTAGCTGGTGTGAATGTCAGCTTTTTCGGCAAGTTGCTCTTGAGTAAGCTTCTTTTGTTCTCTCAGTTTTTTGATTGTAAGGCCGAGAGCGACACACCTCTGGTCCTTCGAGCGCGCTTTCATGTCTGCAAAGTATAGATTTTTACGGGGGAATGTTAAAGAGACTATATGTAATAATTCAAAAGACGCATACCAAGAGGGAGGTTTTGCGGAAGCGGCTGTAAACAGGATTAAATTTGATGGTTTTTGCCAACAAAAGATTATAGGACGTATAATCGGCACGTCTGTCAGACTTGAGAAGACTACGTATCCAGTACAAAAAGCGCTTTGCCCCCGTATGGGAGCGCGCAGGTGGGACCTTGACAAAAAAAGCCTCTTTGTATATATTCATAATATACATTCATGAAGCGGCGAAATGACATATTGCTGAATCTGCAAGGTTTTGAATGGGACAAGGGGAATTTACTTAAGAATTGGGAAAAACACAACGTAAGCCATATGGAATGCGAGGAGGTCTTTTTTAGAGCGCCGTTGTTGGTGAAAAGCGATGAGACCCATTCACAAACAGAAGACCGCTACTATCTTTTAGGCAAAACTGATAATGGCCGATTGCTTTTTATGGTTATTACGATTAGAGCGAAAAAAATAAGGGTGATATCGGCAAGGGATATGAGCAAACGAGAGAGGAAGGTTTATGAAGAAGCAGAAAAAAATCCCCAAATTCAAGAATGAGGAAGATGAAAGGGGTTTTTGGGCAACACACGACTCTACGGAGTATATCGACTATTCCAGGGCCAAGAAGGCGATATTCCCCGAGTTAAAACCTTCCACAAGGACTATCTCTATCCGCCTTCCCGAATCCCTGCTTGAGCATCTGAAGACCCTGGCCAACAAGCGGGATGTCCCTTATCAGTCCTTGTTGAAAATACTCCTTGCCGAGAAGGTTGATGAAGAGTTGCATGCCTCCAGATAAGCAAACTGGATCATCCTGACGCCTGTATCTATTCCAGGGGATTCCGCATATTCAGGCGCCGTCCTGAAAAGATTTCGTTTTTCCGGCCCCCTACGCCAGGTAATTCAGCCCCGGCCCCGGCCTCCCTATGTAGTACCCCTGCGCGAAGTCGACCCCGTACTCCCGGAGGACTTCGAGCGTCTCGGCCCTCTCCACGAACTCGGCGACGGTTCTGATCTTCAATTCCCTTGCGACGTCCACTATCGTTTTGACGAACAAGCGGTCCTTATGGTCGGTGTCGAGCTTCTTTATGAAAGACCCGTCGATCTTCAGAAAATCCACGTCCATCATCTTGAGGTATGTGAAAGAGGAGAAGCCCACGCCGAAGTCGTCGAGCGAGAACTGGCAACCCATCTCTTTGAGCGTATTTATGAAACGCACCGCCTTGTCAACGTCCTTGACCGCCGCCGTCTCCGTTATCTCGAATATGAAGTGCTTTGCCATCTCCCCGGCCCCGGCTATCCTGCCCTTCAGGAACGAGAGGAAGTCGCTGTCACCGAGGTTCTTACCCGAGATGTTCATGGAGAAAGTCATCCCGTCCGGGGGCCTGCTCTCCCTGAACCGGAAGGCCTTGTCAATTATCATCCTGTCGATATGGTTTATTATGCCGAACGTCTCGGCGATCTCTATGAACCTGGACGGCAGGACTATCTCGCCGGTCTCGTCCTGCATCCTCGCCAGCACCTCGAAGTGGTTTACCGAATTGCTTTTGAGGTCCATGATGGGCTGGAACCAGGGCTGGAATCTCCCGTCCTCTATCGCGCTCACTATGCGGTTTTTCCAGGAGAGCCTGCTCTGCATGTTCTCGAGGTCCCGGTCCTCGGGCTCGAACATATGGCACCTGTTCCTGCCGAGGGTCTTGGCCCTGTAGAGGGCCGCGTCCGCCTTGGTAAGGAGGCCCGTCGAGTCCTCGGAGTGTTCCGGGTAGAGCGCGCCTCCTATGCTGAGGGTCATCCTCTCGGGCGTTCCGGAGGAGATGGACTCCGCGCCCGCGCGGATCGCCTCGGCAACGGCGACTGCCTCGTCCCTTGCGGCGCATCCGAAAAAGACCGCGAACTCGTCAGCGCCGAGGCGGGAGAGCAGGACCTCCCCGGCGCAATCACTCCGGAGCCGGGGATTGTTTTCAGAGAGCGTCAGCAGGAGCCGCGCCACACTTTTCAAGGCCTCGTCGCCGGTGTTGTGGCCGTAGGCGTCGTTTATTAGCTTGAAGCTGTCTATATTTGCAACAAGAAGGGAGTATGCGCGCCCTTCTACTCGGTTGAAGGATATCGCCTCTTCGAGGCGCGACAGGAACCTCGCCCTGTTGAGGAGCCCGGTCACGGGGTCGTATTGGGCGAGGTACTTTATCCTCGCGGAGGTCTGTCTCTTTTCAGTGACGTCCTCCTGGATGGCAAGGTACCCGGTCGTCTCGTCGGACTCGTTCCGTAGAGGCGTCATCACGCTCTCCACCCAGTATTCCTGGCCGTCCTTTTTTTCCTTTTTCAGGACCCCGCTCCAGGGCTTGCCCTTGAGCACCCCTTCCCAGATGTGGCGTATGTCTTCCCGAAGCTCCGGGTCGGCCTGAAGGTCCCAGGGCGTCCTGCCGACCGCCTCAGGCCCCTTGTACCCGCTAACTTTTTCGAACATCGGGTTCACGAACCGGATCATGCCTTGACCGTCCGTGACGAATATTATGTTCGCGCTCTGCCCGATTATCGTCGAGAGCTTCCTTACCTCCTGCTCCGCCATCTTCCTCTCGTTTATCTCGGCCTCAAGCTCGGCTGTCCTTTGCCTGACCTTTTCCTCCAGGGTCTCGTTCAGGGACTGGAGCGCAGATTCGGCCACGAAGAGCTTCTTGTACTGGCGCATCGCGTTTTCGTATGTCGAAAGGAGGGCCTCCATTATCGCCCCTCTCCCCGCGGAGATGATGTGCCTGTTGCCGTCGATCTCTACTTCGAGGCCCCGTGAGGTCTCAGTTATCCTCCCCTCGTCCGTGCCGGACAGGAGGCGGCTTATAGTCGAGAGGAGGAGGTCCGGGTCATAGGGCTTGGTTATATACTCGTCGGCCCCTGAGTCGAGCCCCCTTATGACATGGGTTTTGTCTATGAATGCGGTGAGGAGTATGACCGGGATATCGCGGAGTTGCTCGTCCTTCTTTATGGCGCGGCATACCTCGTACCCGTCGATCAAGGGCATCGCAATGTCGCTTATCACCAACGCGGGCCTTCTCTGTCTTATCATCTCAAGCGCGCGAAAGCCGTCCCGGGCGACGGCGGCCTCGTAGCCGGCCATGGTGAGGGTCTTCTTAAGCACCTCTGCCTGAACCGCGCTGTCCTCTATGATGAGTATCTCTGCTCCGGGATGGTATGCGAGCTTCGGCGGGATTTCGTCTGACCTGGTCTCTTCCAGCATATAACGGCCTTTTTTGCACGGCTTGGAGGCATGGATTTTTTTCTTCTAAACCCTTCATATCCTATCCCAAAAAGCTGAATTAGTCAAAAAATGATTACAAAAATAAAGCTGAATGGAAAATTAATACAAAAACCGGCAAAAAGACGACGACGCCTCTTAGCCGCCTTTCAGGGGTAAGCCTCAGAAATGTCATATGCAAGGCACCTGGAATGCGCTAATATTTCCGATTGAATGCCAGGGCCTTTTGTAGTATCTTTAAACAATTGGCTTTTGGGCAAATTTTCAATATCGAGGAGGTTTTTCGTATGGGTGACTGCGGAAGTTGCGGGCCGTCCGGCGGCGGGCCGTTTTCAGAGGGTGTTGAGCTTGTAGAGTTTGTCAATCAGGCGCACGGCGGGGCTGTCCGGAACGCGCCTATCCCGGACGGAGGGTTGAAGATAAAGTGCCAGGGGTGCGGCGAGGGTTTTGTCTTGAAGACATTCGTCGGAAAGTGTCCCAAGTGCGGCGGAGTCCACGCGGTCTCGCCCCCGAGGTGCGAGGACCCGGAGAATGTCCAGTTTGCGGGCAAGGGGTACAAGCTCCCGGAAGACAGGTAAAATTCCTAATTTTTATAGGTAGTATTTTGTAATCGAAAAAAAAGCCCCCCTCCGAAAGGAGGGGGGCTTTTTTGTTGAAATCCCCTCCCCCTTGATGGGGGAGGGGGAAATCGGTCACGAGGGGAGTCTTAAACCCCTCCCTTTTTTACAAGGGGAGGCAGGGAGGGTTCAGGCCGGACACTTTTCATTCAACATCTCAAACGCCTGGTTCAACTGCGCGTGGCTCCCGAGGATTACGAGTATGTCGCCGTCCTCTATTAAGTAATCCGCCGGGGGGTTCGTCCGCGCCTCGCCTTTCCTGACAATCGCTATGATAGTCGCCCCGGCCTTCTTTCTTAAGTCGAGCGTGGCGAGCGTCTTGCCCGCGACCATGCACCCCTTGTCCACATAGAACGTGTCCATCACGGTCTTCTCAAGTATCGCCGTCAGCTTTGTGAGCCTCTCTCCGGCAATAGACGGGTTCCGGAGCATCGCGTACCCTTCCTGCCTTATAAGGTCTATCTGGTTCTGGATGATGTTCCCGGGGATGCGGTAATCGCGGAGGACGCGCGCGAATATCTCGACAGAGGTCTCGAACTCCTCTGGTATCACCTGGTTCGCGCCGAGCCTGTAAAGGTCCTCTACTTCCTTTAAATAGCGGGTCCGGACGAGTATCGAGACCGCCGGGTTCTGGTCGCGCGCGGTCTTTACTATCCTCCTCGTGCTTATCGGGTCGGATATGGCGACGACTACCATCTTCGCGGTATCGACGCCGAGCGCCTTTACCACCTCCGGGTGTGCGGCGTCGCCGAAGACCGCCTTGTGTCCGCCGGACTTGGCCTCGCGGACCCGCTCCATGTTCATGTCCATTATGACGTGTGTGATGCCGGTCTCCTTCAACACCCGCGCGAGGTTACGGCCGTTTACGCCGTAGCCGACGATGATCACGTGGTTGGAAAGGGAGGACTTTTTCACGGACTCTCGCGCGTGTCTGCCGAGGTGCCTGCCGACGCCGAGGGCTATCTTCGACGACCTCTGGAAGATGAACGGGGTCGCGGCCATCGTTATTATCGCGGAGGCGAGGAGCCCCTGGTAGAGACTTTCGCCGAGGAGCCCGAAGTCCTCGCCCATCTTTATGAGTATGAAAGAGAACTCGCCGATTTGCGCGAGGTTCAGCCCCGCCGCTATCGAGAGCCTCAAGGGGTATTTCAATATCTGCCCGACGCCCACGAGCGCGAGGGACTTTATCGCCATGATGGCTATTACGACCCCGACGATGACCGGGAGGTTGGAGAAGAGATAATGGAAATCGAGGAGCATCCCGATGGAGATAAAAAATAGGGACGAGAACGTGTCGCGGAACGGTATTACGTCGGCGACTATCTGGTCGGAGTACTCGGACTCGGATATCGCGAGCCCTGCGATGAACGCGCCCAGAGCGAGCGAGAGGCCGAAAAGGGATGTGATAAGCGCGGTCCCGAGGCAGACGAGGACTATGGTGAGTATGAAGACCTCGCGGTTCCGGAGCTTCACTACCTGGTTGAATAGCCTGGGGATGAGGTATGTGACCGCGATGACTATTATGAAAAAGGCTATTATGGAGAGGCCGAGCCCGCGCGCTATCTCGATCGTCGAGGAGGCGCCCTTGCCCCCGATCGACTGTATCACCATGACCATCAAAACGACGCAAAGGTCCTGAAAGATGAGTATGCCGAGCGATAGGTTCCCGTGGGGGGAGTTGACCTCGCCCTTGTCCAGGAGGAGTTTCAATACTATTGCCGTGGATGACAGAGAGATGATGAAGCCTAAAAGGAGAGAGACCTGCATCGGGTAGCCGAGGAGGACGCCGAGCGCGAAGACGGCAAGGACCGTCGCCCCCACCTGAAAGCCGCCGCCGAGTATCCCTTCCCTACGAAGAGACAGCATCCTCGTTATCGAGAACTCGAGTCCGATGGTGAAGAGGAGGAGGACTATGCCTATCTGCGAGAGGGTCTCGACCGTGCCGATCTCGGTCACAAGCCCGAAGCCGTAAGGGCCGATGATGACGCCGGTCACAAGGAAGCCGATGACCGTCGGGAGCCCCATTCTCGTAAGGAGGATGGAGATGGGGACGGAGATCGCCATGAGTATTACTATGTCTGTGAGAAGAGGTATGTTCTCCATGTATAGCCTTAAATCAAAATAGCATTTTTTCGAGGAGGGTTGCAAGACGGGATGCGAAGGGCATGTGTCTTAAACGAGGGTGTTCTTTTATAGTCCCCTCTCCCCTTGTGGGAGAGGGCGGAGGGTGAGGGGGGACAGGGAACCTCTCAAGGCTTGACGCCGGGATTTATTTTCCCGCGCCGGGCTTCTCCTTCTGCTTGAGCGCCGCGATCTCCTTTTCAAGCGCATCTGTCTCAGCCTCTATCTTTCTTATCTCCTCTATGAGCTTCTGGACCTCTGTCCTTGATAGGGGGTTCTCCCAGGGGACCCTGGAGGATTCATAGACTATGCCGCCTATCTCGGCGAAGTGTTTCTCGGCCTTCTTGTGGAGGGTGTGTGTCCGAAGACGCAACTTGCCGATCTTCGCGTTCTCCTTTACGGCACTCCAGCCCTCTTCCACCGCTTTTTTGAGCTCGTCGTTCACATTGTCCCAGAATCCCATGGAGGCCTCCTTTTATACCCACATGATAATAGCCGGTTAACGCCGCTGTCAAGCCCAATCGGGTTTATAAGGAAAGGGATTTTAAGGGAATAACAGGGCCGGGAACTCTGAATTCCTTTGCAAGGTCCGTCTGTTTTAAAGTATACTGTGAGGAAAATCAAGGTTCGGGATTAAGGGACAATGGCGAGGAAAGCGCAGATAATAGACGGGAAAAAGATATCCGCCGAGGTAAGGGCGGAGCTGAAGGCAGAGGTCGCGGCCATTAAGGCAAAGGGGCTGATTCCAGGCCTCGCGGTAGTCCTCGTCGGCGAGAACCCCGCCTCCCAGATATACGTCAGGAACAAGACAAAGGCCTGCGAGGAGGTGGGGATAAAGTCCTTACAGCACACGCTCCCAGGCACCGCGAAAGAGGAGGAGCTCATCTCCCTCATAAGGGCCCTTAACGCCGATAGCGGTGTCCACGGCATACTCGTCCAGTTGCCGCTCCCCGCCCACATGGATTCGGACTCCGTACTCGACCTCATATCGCCTTCCAAGGACGTCGACGGCTTCCACCCGTACAACATGGGCAGGCTCATGATAGGTAACGCGCTCCTCCAGCCGTGCACGCCGTACGGCATAATGAGGTTGCTCGATTCCACAGGCACCGACGCATCGGGCAAGAACGCCGTCATCATAGGCAGGTCGAACATCGTCGGCAAGCCCATGGCCATGATGCTCCTTAAGAGGAACGCTACCGTTACCATCTGCCACTCGAAGACAAAGGACCTCCCGGAAAAGGTGAGGGAGGCTGACATCCTCGTAGCGGCCATAGGCAGGGACAGGTTCGTCAAGGGCGACTGGATAAAGGAAGGCGCAATCGTGATAGACGTCGGCATGAACAGGGCGCCGGACGGAAGGCTCACAGGCGACGTAGACTTCGAGGCCGCATCTTTAAGGGCCTCGCACATAACCCCGGTCCCAGGCGGGGTCGGACCCATGACAATAGCCATGCTCCTTAAAAACACGGTCGCGGCCGCAAGGAAGGCCTCCGGCCTCTAACCATACCATCCATGATAATCACGAAGAAAAAAGATATAGAGAAGATAGTAGAGGCGCTCAAGGGCAAGAAGACCGTCTGGCTCTTCGGGTGCGACTCCTGCGCCGAGCAGTGCAAGACAGGCGGCGGGAAAGAGCTCGAGGATATGTCGAAGGTCTTGACGGAGCGCGGCTTCGAGGTCGTCGGGTCGTCTCTTCCCGAGGAGACCTGCTACAGGCAGTTGGCCATGCGCGAGTACAGGACAAACGAGGCCCTGCCAAAGGCGGACGCGGTCCTTGTCCTTGCCTGCGGCGCGGGCGTGCGCACAATCGCGGACGTCGCCGAAGAGACCCAGCCAGTGCTCCCGGCTCTCGACTCCATATTCCTTGCGACGGTCGAGAGGGTCGGCAGGTTCTACGAGGGGTGCTCTCTTTGCGGCGAGTGCGTGCTCATCGAGACGGGCGGAATATGCCCGCACACAGAGTGCCCGAAGGGGCTCTTGAACGGCCCGTGCGGAGGGGTAGTGGACGGCATGTGCGAGGTAAGCCCGGACAACGAATGCGCCTGGGTAAGGATATACAAGAGGCTCAAGGAGCAGGGCAGGCTTCACCTCATGAAAAAGATCGCGCCCCCCAAGGACAATTCCATCGGTGTGAGACCCAGGAACGTCTTGCTCCGCGAGGCCGCCCGCCCCATCCAGAAGAAGCGCTGACCAGCGTCTTTCACTTGACAGCGAAGGGCGCGGCTATTATCATCCCCTTATCTCACCTACCTAAAGGTCTTTGCCTGATGCGCAATTACGCGAAAACCGCCATAACAGTCGCCTGCCTCGCCCTTTTATCAACAGGCGCGAACGCCCAGGGGCAAGGGAAAGAGATGTTTCTTTCCCTTAAGGACGGGGCCGTTTTGGTCCTCGGGAACAACCTGGACATAACGATAGAGCGGGTCTCCCCCGAGATAGCCGAGGCAGGGATATTGGCCGAGGAAGGGGCCTTTGACTTAAGCCTCTTCGGGTCGATGAAGAGGCAGGACGTCATGACCCCCTTGAGCGCGCGAGAAAGCGTCTCACTCGGCGGGCTCTCCGCGCTTGACTCGACTACCTACAGCCTTGAGACCGGCGTAACCGGCAAATCCAGGTACGGGACCGAGTACACGCTTGAAGTGAGGAACGACTGGACCTCGGAGACGCTGAACGCCTTCGACTACGAGTACCAGTCCTTCACCGGCCTTACCGTAACACAGCCTTTACTTAAGGGCTTCGGAGGGGACTCCAACATAGCGGAGCTTAAAATTGCGCGGAAGGACAGGGACATATCCGTCCACAGGCTCAAGCAGAAGATACTCGACATCGTCGCCGAGTTCGGCCTTAAGTTCTGGGACCTCGTCAGGGTACGCGAGGAGCTTAAAGTAAGGGTGGAATCGCAGAACCTCGCCGGGACGCTCTTCGAGATAAACAGGAAGAAGCTCGACGCAGGGGCGATTTCCGCGCTCGAGGTCGTGCAGACCGAGGCCGCCGCGGCGGCGAGGAAGGACGACGTCATAGTCGCGCTCAAATCCGTCAAGGACACGGAGAACGCGATAAAGATGCTCATCGCCTCCGACCTCCACGCCATAAAGGACACCGAAATCATCCCCTCGCCCGACTCCCCCCTGAAGGCCGAGGCCGAGGGGTACGAGGAGAGCGTGAAAAAGGCGGTCGCAACGCGCCCCGACTACCGCGAGACGATCGCGGTAATAGACAAGGGGCGCATACAGACGGCCTTTTCTGAAGATCAGACCCGCCCAGAGGTCGACCTTGAGGCGAGCTACGGATATAACGGCATAGGGGACAGATTTAGTTCATCCTTCGATCTCGACTCCCCCGAGTGGACGATAGGGCTCTCATTCAGCTACCCCATAGGCAACAGGGCCGCAGTGGGGGCGCTAACTGCCGCCAGGCTCGAGACGGACCAGGCGGTCTTGAGGCTCCGGAGGCTCGAACAGCAGATAATACTTAACATCGACAACGCGCTTAAGGACATAGGGTCCGGGAGGGCCCGGCTGGAGGCCGCGCGCATAGCGGCAAACCTTACAAGGGAGTCGCTCGTGGCCGAAGAGAAGAAGCTCTCGGCAGGCAGGTCCACTACCTTCAATGTGCTCCGCATACAGGAGGACCTCGCGAAGGCGCGCCTGAACGAGATAGCCGCGTTCTCAGACCTCAACAAGGCGATAATCACCTATTACAGGGAAAAGGGGACGCTCCTGGACGAGCTCTCCATAAAGATGGACTGAAGACAAGGGGTCTCTTGAAGAAGAAGGCGCTATTCTACGCGATACCCGCGCTCGTCGTCATCGCGGTTGCGGTATTTTTCTTTACAGGCGCGGGCAAACCCGTGAACGACTCTGCCCCGATAAAGACCGCGAAGGCCCTCCGGGGGGACTTAAGAATTGAGGTCGTCTCAGCCGGGGTCGTCTCACCCGACGTCGAGGTCGTCGTCAAAAGCAAGGCCGGCGGCGAGATAACGGAGTTTCCTTTTAACGAGGGAGACACGGTCAAAAAGGGGCAGACGATAGTAAAACTCGACCCCAAGACCGAAAGGGCGCGAGCGAACCAGGCCGAGGCGAACCAACTGATGGCAAAGGCGCGGCTTGATAAGGCGCGGATATCCCTGAAGGACGTCTCCGTGAAACTCTCCCGCCAGAGGAAGCTCTATCAGGAGGGGATAATATCGAGGCAGGAGCTCGACGACGCGGAGGTCTCGATAGAAAAGGCGCGGACCGACCTCGCCCTCTCCGAGGCCGAGCTCCTGCAGTCCCGGGAGGCCCTGAAAGAGGCGAACGACAGGCTCTCGGATACGGAGATAAAGGCCCCCTTCGCCGGGACGATATTGAAAAAATTCGTAGACCGCGGGCAGGTGATATCTTCTACCGTTTCTTCGGCCTCCGAAGGCACCCAGATATTCAGCATCGCCGACCTCGATAAGATCCGCGTCGTAGCAGAGGTCGACGAGGTGGACATCGCGAGGATAGTCCGCGGCCAGGAGGCCTCGATAAAGATAGACTCCATGCCTGATAAGGCCTTTGCGGGGACGATAGAGAGGATAGCGCCGAAGGGAAAGGTCGCGAGGACCGTGACGGTCTTTGAAGTAGTCGTCGCCATAACCGACAAGGACAAGGCGCTCCTTAAGCCAGGCATGACCGCCGACGTAAAGGTCCTGACAAAGTTCATAACAGGCGCGCTCCTCGTCCCCAAAGAGGCTGTTAAGACCAAAGACGGCGCCACGGGCGTCTATGTGATGGAGAACGGGTCGCCGAGGTGGACGCCTGTCAAGACCGCCGAGACGAACGGCGTCCATACGGTCGTCTCAGAGGGCATAGGGGACGGGGCCGAGGTCGTCACCTCGGTGATAAACGCCAACGGCCAAACGTCCAAGAAGAAAAGATTCTTCTTCTAAATACGCCATAAACTCAGACAGACCTTGATAGAACTCACTTCCATAACAAAGAAGTACATGATGGGCTCCTCGGAGGTCGACGTCCTTAAGGGCGTCGACTTGAAGATAGAGTCCGGCGAGTTCGTCTCCATAATGGGCCCTTCAGGCTCAGGCAAATCCACTCTCATGAACATAATCGGGTGCCTCGACAGGCCGACCGGAGGCTCGTACATCTTGAACGGGACGAGGGTCGACGAGATGGACGAAGAGGAGCTGGCGAAGGTGAGGAACAGGAACATCGGGTTCGTCTTCCAGACCTTCAACCTCCTTGCGAGGGAGAGCGCGACGGAGAATGTCGAGCTCCCGTTATTATATTCCGGCGTAAAGGAGCCGAGGGCGCTTGCCGTCGAGGCGTTAAAAGAGGTGGGCTTAAGCCACAGGCTCGGCCACAGGCCGAACGAGCTCTCCGGCGGGGAGAGGCAGAGGGTCGCGATAGCGCGGGCGATAGTCCTTAACCCCTCGATAATACTCGGGGACGAGCCTACAGGGAACCTCGACTCCAGGACAGGCGCCGAGATAATGGCCATACTCAAGGACCTGAACGCCAAGGGGACGACCCTCGTAATAGTCACGCACGACCCGGCTATTGCGGCGCACTCGCAAAGGGTCATAAACATAAGGGACGGCGCCGTAACGGGCCGGGCCGGCTGATGTTACTCTGGCAGGTTATAAAGGTCGCGTGGAGGTCCATCCTCGCCAACAAGATGAGGACTGCCCTTACCATGCTCGGCATCATCATAGGGGTAGCCGCGATAATCGCCATGTTGTCGCTCGGCGAGGGGGCGAAGAAGCAGGTGATGGAGTCGATCTCGAGGTTCGGGACGAATCAGTTGAAGGTAAGGCCGGGCGCCGCGCGCCTCGGGCACGTCCGGACAGGGTCGGTGGAGAACCTCACCATGGACGACGCCGAGGCGATAAAAAGAGAGGTCCCCGGCATTAAAAATATAAGCCCGTCTGTCGGCTCCACGGGCCAGCTTAAGTACGAGAACAGGAACGCGACTTCCCTGATAACCGGCACGACCCCGCTCTTCATGGAGATAAACAACTTCCCGGTCGCGGAAGGCAGGTTCTTCGACGAGACGGACATAAAGCTCATGAAGAAGGTCGCCGCTATCGGCACTACGGTAAGGAAAGACCTCTTCGGGGACGGCCCCGCCATAGGGGAGGAGATAAAGATAGAGGGGCAGACCTTCACGGTCATAGGGATCATGTCGATGAAGGGGCAGACCTCGTGGTTCGACCCCGACGACCAGGTCTTCATCCCTGTCTCCACGTACATGAGGAGGTTATATAACCAGGACTTCCTTAACGACATAAACATCCAGGTCGAGAGCTACGAGGATATCCCGGATGTGAAGAAGGGCATAGAGCGTGTGCTCCGCGCCCGCCACAGGATACCCGAGGGCGTGGAAAGCGACTTCTCGATAAGGGACTTTTCCGAGATGATAGCGACGATGCAGAAGACCTCCCAGACATTTTCCATACTTTTATCCGGCATAGCCGCCGTCTCTCTATTGGTCGGCGGCATCGGGGTCATGAACATCATGCTCGTTTCCGTCACGGAGCGGACGAGGGAGATAGGCATCCGTATGGCCGTCGGCGCGCGCAGAAGCGACATACTCCGGCAGTTCCTCATTGAAGCGCTCGTCATAACCGTTTCCGGCGGGCTCATAGGCATCGCGCTCGGCGTGGGGCTCGGCGCGTCGATATCCTATTTCGGGGACTGGGAGACCGTCATAACCCCGTCGTCGATAGCGCTCGGGTTCTTCTTTTCGGTCCTCATCGGGCTCATATTCGGCATATACCCGGCGAGGAAGGCCTCTCTCCTTGACCCGATAGAGGCCTTGAGGTATGAATAGCTAAAAATTGTTATTTTCAAAATAGTAAAGCCGGATATTTGCGCGCAACGACCCGTGGGAAATAAATGAAGACGGCCTTCATCTACTCTGAAAAATTCGGCTCGTTCCACTACGGCCCTGACCACCCGATGAGGCCGGTGAGGTTGAAGCTCGCCTATGAGCTGATGGAGGAGCTGAAATTGACGAAACTGCCGGACTCCGGGATAGTCCCGGCGCGGCAGGCGACGGACTCCGAGCTTGAGCTATTCCATACGCGGGAGTATGTGAGGGTCCTTAAAGAGGCGAATACCGGGATAATCCCCGTCGAGGGCTCTGTCCACGGGCTCGGCTTCGGAGACAACCCGGTATTCAACGGCGTCTATGAGTGGTCCGCGTGGTCCGCGGGGGCGTCCATACAGGCCGCCGAGCTCGTCGCGAGCGGCAAGGCGAAAACAGCCTTTAACATCGCCGGAGGCCTCCACCATGCGATGCCGAACAGGGCCTCGGGGTTCTGCTACATAAACGACGCGGCTGTCGCTGTCCAGTACCTGTTAAAACTCGGCAAGCGCGTCGCCTACATAGACATAGACGCGCACCACGGCGACGGGGTGGAGTACGCGTTCTACGACACCGACCGGGTGCTTACCGTCTCGCTCCACGAGAGCGGCCAGTGGCTCTTCCCCGGCACGGGGTTCGTGACGGACATAGGGGTGGGCGCAGGAAAGGGGTATTCCGTGAACGTGCCCCTGCCGCCTTCTACACAGGACGGGCTGTATCTGAAGGCCTTCAACGCCATAGTCCCTCCATTCATCGAGGCCTTTGCGCCTGACGTGATAGTCACACAGCTCGGCGTCGATTCCTTCGAGACAGACCCGCTGACGCACTTAAGCCTTACGACGAACTCCTTCGAGAAGATGGTCTCTGTCTTCCGCTCGTTCGATATCCCCTGGGTCGCGCTCGGCGGAGGCGGTTATGACTTAAGCAACGTCGCGCGCGGATGGACGCTCGCGTGGGCGATAATGAATAACATAGAGCCGCCTGTAAACATCCCGGAGGAGTTTCTCCGGAAGAACAACGACATATTCAGGTCAAAGGCGCTCCGGGACCTCCCGCTTGCCTTGTTCCCCATGAGGGACGAGGAATTGAAGCAGGTCGACGATGACATCGCCTTTCTGATAAACGAAGTCCTGCCTTTCGTCAAGGCCGGTAAGGGCTGAAGGCCGTCTGTTGACTGGGAATCCCAAAACTGATAATTTGAAATAAGGCGAATATGATCATAGGCGTACCTAAAGAGATAAAAGACAACGAGTTCAGGGTCGCGCTCGTCCCTTCCGGCGCGAGGGCGCTTAAGGACGCGGGGCAGAGCGTCCTCGTCGAAAAAGGCGCAGGCTCCGGGTCCGCCATAACGGACGCCGAATACGCGGAGGCCGGGGCCGAAATAGTATCCGCCAAAGACGCCTGGGGGGCCGACCTCGTCGTAAAGGTAAAGGAGCCGAGGCCCTCTGAATACGCCTATTTCAGAGAAGGTCTTTCCGTATTCACGTTCTTCCACCTCGCCGTTGACCCCGCGCTAGGCGAAGAGCTCATAAAAAAGAATGTCACCGCCATAGCGTATGAGACGCTCGAGGCCCAGGACGGCTCTCTGCCCGTGCTCACGCCCATGAGCGAGGTCGCCGGAAGGCTCTCGGTCCAGGTCGGCGCGCACTACCTCATGAAGACCTGCGGCGGGCGCGGCGTGCTATTAAGCGGAGTGCCGGGTGTAGAGCGCGGACACGTCGCCATACTCGGCGCGGGTGTAGTCGGCGTGAACGCCGCGCGCATAGCCGTAGGCCTTAACGCCCGTGTGACGATGCTCGATACCCGCTCCGAGAGGCTCAGGCGTGTAGAGGAGATATTCGGCTCAACCGTTGCGACCTTATCTTCAAGCGCCCACAATGTCGAGCTCTCAATAAAGGACGCGGACCTCGTCATAGGCGCGGTCCATGTCCCCGGGAACAGGACCCCGAGGCTCATCCGCAGGGAAATGCTAAAGACCATGAAACAGGGGGCGGTCATCGTCGACGTATCCGTAGACCAGGGCGGGTGCATCGAGACGATAAGGCCTACGACACACTCGGACCCGGTCTACGAGATAGACGGCGTCATCCACTATGGCGTCGCCAACATGCCGGGCGCGGTCCCGAGGACCTCTACCTTCGCGCTCACCAACGCAACACTCCCGTACCTCCTGACGCTTGCGAACTTCGGGGTAGAAAAGGCCATATCAGAGGACGCCGCGATAAGAAAGGCCGTAAACATCCACAAAGGCAGGGTCACGCACCCGGGGGTCGCCATCGCCCTCTCAAAAGACTTCTGCCAGCCCTGAAAAACGCCCGCGCCTCACCCCCTCTTTGCCCGCCCCAAACCCTCAGAAAATCCGTGTTTTTTCTTGACTTTGTCCTTTTAAATAAGATACTTTTAAATATTGCATTCCGGCCTTTGGAGGCCGCCCCTTGAGGATATTTGGGGGAAACTTCCTTGAGCGGGTTTGAGAGAATTTTTGCAAAAAAAGTCCTCTCAATATCTAAGGGGCAAGAACATTGAAAGGGTCTCTATAATAGTGGAAAACAGGAGCGCTGAGTTTTTAACCCGCGCAACAAAGCTCAAGGAGCTTAAGGATGCGGGGGTTAACCCGTATCCCAATGACTTCAAGCCCGAGACGACCGCGAGCGAAGTCGTCAGGGGTTTCGGCACGCTTACGAAAGAAGAGCTTGAGGCCAAAAGGCACCCGGTCTGCATAGCGGGCCGCATCATGGCCATAAGGGATTTCGGCAAGGCGTCGTTCATTCAAATTCAGGACATGTCCGGGAGGCTCCAGGCCTACATTAAGAAGGACTTCCTCGGCGAAGATGGATACGCCCTCTTCAAGAAGTGCGACATGGGCGACATAGTAGGGGTCGGCGGCACGCTCTTCAGGACAAGGACGAACGAGCTGACAATTGAGGCGACGGCCTTAAGGCTCCTTTCCAAGGGGCTCCATCCGTTGCCCGAGAAGTGGCACGGGCTGACCGACGTCGAGGCCCGCTACCGGCAGAGATACCTGGACATCATGGTGAACCCCGAGGTCAAGGAAGTATTCCTCAAGCGCTCGATGATAGTCCAGCACATAAGGGAGTTTCTGACGTCCCGCGACTACATCGAGGTCGAGACGCCTATGCTCCAGCCCATACCAGGCGGCGCCGCGGCAAAGCCCTTCAAGACCTATCACAACGCGCTCTCCATGGAGCTCTACATGAGGATCGCCCCTGAGCTGTATCTCAAAAGGCTCGTTGTCGGCGGGTTAGAGCGCGTATTCGAGATAAACCGTAACTTCAGGAACGAGGGGATTTCCACCCAGCACAACCCCGAGTTCACGATGCTCGAGTTCTACCAGGCCTACGCGACCTTCGAGGACCTCATGGATTTAACGGAGGAGCTCGTCTCCGCGCTCGTAATTAAGATCCACGGCAAGCTCAAGATATCGTATCAGGGGCAGGTCCTCGATTTCACCCCGCCGTGGACGAGGATTTCCGTTTACGACGCCATAAGGAAATACGCGAACGCGCCTGAGGAGATATTCACGGACAAGGCAAAGGCCCTTGAGTTCTCTAAAAAGCTCGGGATCGAGGTCGCGCCTGGCTTGAGCCACGGCAAGGTGCTCATAGAGATATTCGAAAATACCGCCGAGCACAGGTTCCACCAACCTACTTTCGTGACGCTCTACCCGCTCGACGTCTCTCCTTTGTCCAGAAAAAACGAGAAGGACCCCTCGCTCGTCGACAGGTTCGAGTTGCTCATCGCGGGGCGCGAGATAGCCAACGCCTTTTCCGAGCTTAACGACCCGGTCGACCAGAGGGAGAGGTTCGATGGACAGTTAAATGAGCGCGCCGCCGGGGACGTTGAGGCGCACGAGATGGACGAGGACTATGTCCGCGCCCTAGAATACGGGATGCCGCCGACGGCAGGCGAGGGGATAGGCATAGACAGGCTCGTCATGTTACTTACGGATTCCCCTTCGATACGCGACGTCATCCTCTTCCCCCAGCTCAAGAAATAGGCGCGGCGCGGTTTTTAATCAAAACGAAATCTGCCCTTAACGGGGGCGGGTTATCTTAAGGCAAGCGACTATGTCTTACGAACTGTTCATAGGGCTCAGATACCTGAAGGCCAAGAGGAAGCAGACCTTCATCTCGGTCATAACCTTCATCTCCATACTCGGGATAACGGTCGGGGTCACCGCGCTCATCATAGTCCTCTCGGTTATGAACGGGTTCGAGGTGAACCTCAGGGAAAAGATACTCGGCATTAACGCGAACATAATCGTCACCGAGCTCGGGCAACCGATGAAGGGGTACGGCGCCGTCGCCGAGGATGTCAAAAAGGTCCCCGGCGTCACAGGGGCGACCCCCTTCACTTACAACCAGGCGATGATCTCGGCAACGGGCGGGGTCATAGGCGCGGTCATTCGCGGGGTCGACCCGAAGACCGCCGGGGAAGTGACGGTGCTCCCGGAGAAGATCAAGAAGGGGTCTCTGGGCTCTCTCTCCGAGCCCGCGCGCGAAGGCGCCGAACATGTCCCGGGCATCGTCCTCGGCATAGAGCTCGCCAGAAACATAGGCGCGGCGTTAGGCGACAGGATAAACGTCATCTCCCCGATGGGGACGATGACGCCGGCCGGTCCGGTGCCGAGGATGGCCGCGTTCAAGGTGACGGGGATATTCGAGGTCGGGATGTACGAGTACGATTCATCGCTCGCCTTCATATCGCTACCCGACTCGCAGAGGTTTTTCAGGATGGGCGACGCCGCGACTGGGGTCGAGGTGAAGATAGCCGACATCTACGCGGCTGAAAAGATAGCCGACGACATAATGACGCATATCAAGGGGCCGTACTGGACGCGGACCTGGATGGAGATGAACAGGAACCTCTTCTCCGCCCTGAAGCTCGAGAAGGTCGCGATGTTCATCATACTCACGCTCATAATACTCGTAGCGGCGCTGAACATCATCAGCACGCTCATCATGGTCGTCATGGAGAAGTCCAAGGACATAGCCATACTCAAGAGCCTCGGCGCGTCTTCCGCCTCCATCATGAAGATATTCATGATCGAGGGGGTGATAATAGGCGTCGTCGGCACCGCGCTCGGGACCTCGCTCGGCGTAGTAACGGCCCTTAACCTCGAAGGGATAATCGGGTTCGTAGAGCGCTCGTTCCACTTCAAGGTGCTCCCCCCCTCGGTCTACTACATCGACAAGTTCCCCTCGAAGGTCGACCCTGGCGTCGTCGTGACAGTCGCGCTCATCTCCATAGGAATAAGCTTTCTCGCGACGGTCTATCCCTCGTGGCAGGCCTCGCGCTTCGACCCCGTCGAGGGGCTCCGGTACGAGTGATGGCGCTCGACCCTGGGATAGTCTCTGCGGCAAAGGAGAGGGCCGAGGCCCTCTTCGCCAGGGGGATGTACAGGGAGGCGCTCTCCACCTACGAGAAGATAAAGGCATACGGTGAAAAGGACCCGCGGATCTATCTCCGCATGGGGGACATCGCGCGGAAGGACAACGACGACAATGCCGCGATAGTCCACTACAAGGGCGCGGCAAGCGCCTTCGGCAGGCTCGGGTTCGTCATCAAGGCCATAGCCGTGTGCAAGATGATAATAAGCATAGACCCGTCGGAAGAGGCGGTTCAGAAGAAGCTCGCCGAGTTCTGCGCCGGACAGGGAGAGGCCCAGCCGGCCCCGAAGTCAGGGCCGGCTACTCAACCGCCGGCAAAAGAGACGCTGTCTATAAAAGTCCCGAAGACCCCGCTCTTCTCCGACTTTAACGAGGCGGAGTTCCTCGATGTCGTCAGGAAGGTCAGGTCCAGGGCGCTTAAAGAGGGCGAATGCCTCTTTCGCGAAGGCGACCCAGGGGACTCCATCTTTCTCGTTGCTGAGGGCGAGGTCGCGGTCGAGGGGAGCGCCAAGGACTCCTCAAGGGTGAGATTAGCGACTCTCAAGGAGGGCTCGATATTCGGCGAGTTCGGTTTTTTTTCCGGCTCGAAGAGGGCTTCGGACGTAAGGGCGGTCAAAGATTCCGTCATACTCGAGATAACAAAGGCTGAGATAGAAGAGATAATCAAGACGCACGAGAGGGTCTCATCCATCCTCTTCGACTTTTACAAAGAGCGGGTCGTCGACAGGCTCATGGCCTTATCCGAGATATTCAAACCGCTCTCGGCCGGGGAGAGGAAAGAGATGCTCGGGAGGCTCACCCTAAAAAGGTTCGAGAAGGGGGCGTCGATTGCGAAGGAAGGCGAGCGCGGGGAGACGATGTACCTCATAAAGTCCGGCGCGGTGCAGGTCTGGGTAAAGGACAGAAAGGGTTCTCAGAAGCCGGTGGCGACCCTCTCGGAGGGCGACTTCTTCGGAGAGATAGCGCTTGCGACCCTGCGGCCCAGGGTCGCCACCGTTACGGCCTTGCAGGACGCCGAACTCGTCGAGTTCGGAAGGGATGACATAAAGGACGTGCTCGGAAGACACCCGGAGATAAAAGGCGTGCTTGAGCGCGCGATAAGGGAGCGCGTCACAGGGGCCGTAAGGGCGAGGGACGCTGAGAATGGCGGCCCCCTGCTTTAGCGTTGAATAACTAATGGACCTTATAACCATAAAGGGTCTCTCAAAGACCTACGGCGGCGACGCAAAGAGGGTGGAGGTACTCAAGTCCATAGACCTCTCGATAAAAAAGGGCGAGACCGTCGCCATAGTCGGCGCCTCGGGCGTGGGGAAATCCACGCTCTTGAATATCATGGGCGCGCTCGACAGGCCGTCATCCGGGGAGGTCCTTTACAAGAATGAGCCGTTGTTCAAGTACGACGACAAAAAGCTCGCGGCCTTCAGGAACAGGTCTATCGGGTTCGTATTTCAGTTCCACCACCTCCTGCCGGAGTTCACGGCGCTTGAGAACGTCATGCTCCCGGCGCTCATCGGAGGGGCCTCTCCCGTAGAGGCGCGTTCGAAGGCGGAGGCCCTGCTGAAAGAAGTCGGGCTCGGCCAAAGGCTCAGCCACAAGCCTGGAGAGCTCTCCGGCGGCGAACAGCAGAGGACGGCCATGGTCCGCGCGCTCGTGCAGGGGCCGGACGTCCTGCTCGCCGACGAGCCGACCGGGAACCTGGATACGAGGACCGGCGAGGAGGTATTCGAGCTCCTCCTCGCGCTTAACGCCTCGCGCTCCACTACGATGGTAATAGTCACGCATAACGAGAGGCTCGCCGGGAGGCTCACCCGGAGGCTCAAGATGGTGGACGGCAACATCAGGGAAGAATAACAGGGCGCGCGTTCAGGCCCGGTGCATTGAAAGGAATCATCGTCGTTGAGGCTCTTAAAGTATTTCGGCATAGTTTTTTTCATCATCCTTTTACTCCCGTTAAGCGCCCTGGCAAAGGGGCCGAAGGTCATAGTGCTCCCGTTCGAGACGCACTCTTCGACGGATATTTCCGCGTTCCGCAGGGAAGCGATGGAGGCCATCGCCTCCGCGCTGGACGCGAGCGGGGCCGTGATAACCGGGCTCGATACCGTCAAGGAGATGGTCCTTAAAAAGGGCGTAAAGAGGTTCGGCGAAAAGGACGCGCACTCGATAGCGGAGAAGGAAGGCGCGGACTTTGCGCTCCTCGGCTCGATCGCGCGCCTCGGCTCCACGACCGACGTGGACTGGCGCATAATAGACCTTAAGGCGAACGCCCCGGTGGCGTTCTTCTACAAGTCCTCGGAGTCCGAGCAAGATGTGTTGAAGAGGATCGCCGAGAGCGGGGGCGAGATGCTCAAGAAGATGGTCTCGGCGCTTGAAACCCGCCCGGCGTCCCGCTCCGGCGTGATAGACGAGATACTCGTCTACGGCAACAACAGGGTCGACTCCGAAGCGATACTCAAGAAGGTCACGTCCAGGGCCAAAGAGCCCTTTTCCCCGGACGACGTAAAAGACGACCTCCGGGCCGTCTACGGCACCGGGTTCTTTGACGACGTAACCGCGGTGCTGACCGACACCGCCTCAGGAAAGCTCCTCATCTTCAACGTCCGCGAGATGCCCTTCATAAAGAAGGTCGAGTTCAACGGGAACAGCGAGATAAAGGACGAGCGCGTCAGGGAGGCGATAACCATAAAGGAGAACACCGTCCTCGACAGGGTCATCCTGAACGAGAACGCCGAGAAGATAAAGGCCCTCTACTCCGAAGAGGGGTATTACCTCGCCAGGGTCGCTGCGAAGGTCGAGACAGAGGGCGAGGGCGCCAGGGTCGTCTTCAAGATAGAGGAAGGCCCGGCGGTCAAGGTTAAGAGGATCGCCGTAATAGGGAACAAGTTCTTCACGGACAAGGAGATAAAGGGCTTCATGACGACGTCCGAGAAGGGGTTCTTCTCGGTCGTCTCCGGCTCGGGCAAGTTCAACGAATTCGTATTTCAGAACGACCTTGCCGTCATCATGAGCCAGTACTTCGACAAGGGTTTCATCCAGGCCGACATCCTCGACCAGAGGGTCCTCCTCTCGGAGGACAAGAAGTGGTTCTATATCACGATAGCGGTCACGGAGGGCGAGCAGTTCAGCGTCGGCGGCGTCGACGTGAGAGGCGAGCTCCTTAAGACGAGCGAGGAGCTGATCGCGAAGCTCAAGCTCAAGCCCGGCGAGATATTCAGCAGGTCGAAGCTCTCCAAAGGGATTGAAACGCTCGTCGACGTCTATGGCGACGAGGGATACGCGTACGCGGACATAAGGCCCGTAACGAAGGTCGACAACGAGAAAAAGACCGTCGACATAACGATAGACCTGAAGAAGAACGAGCTCGTCTACATAGAGCGCGTGGACATATCCGGCAACACGAGGACGAGGGACAAGGTCATAAGGAGGGAGGTCGAGCTCGGTGAAGGGGACCTCTTCTCATCGACCGAACTCAAGAAGAGCAGGAACAACCTCAAGAGGCTCGGCTACTTCGAGGACGTGCGGATAGGCCAGGGGCAGGGCTCGGCGTCCGACAAGATGAAGCTCGACGTCGAGGTGAAGGAGCGCCCCACCGGCTCCATCTCGCTCGGCTTCGGCTACAGCTCGGTTGACAAGCTCATAGGCACTGCGTCCATATCGCAGTCGAACTTCATGGGCTCGGGGCTTAAGCTCGACGTCTCCGGGACGGTCAGCGGCTCGTCTTCGAAGTTCATCATCGGCTTCACCGAGCCGTGGCTCTTTGACAAGCCCATATCCGCCGGCTTCGATATCTACAACACGGACAAGCAGTACCCGGACTTCAGCCTCGAAAAGAAGGGCTTTGACATAAGGTTCGGCTTCCCGATAACGGAGAGGTACTCGAAGGGCTATGTCACCTACAAGCTCGAGGACGTCACCATCTCGGAAGTCGATGAAGGGGCGTCCACCTACATAAAGGAACAGGAAGGCGAGTCCACGGAATCAAGCGTCAAGTTTTCTTTCCGGAGAGACGACCGCGACGACGCCTTTTTCCCGACCGAGGGCTCGGTTGTCTCCCTCTCGACCGAGTTCGCCGGCGGCCCGCTCGGCGGCACGAGCTACTTCGTAAAATACGAGGGCGAGGCGGTAAAGTACTTTTCGCTCCCGTGGGGTACGACCTTCTCGGTGCACGGCTCGCTCGGATACGTCCACAGCTACGACGGCAGGGAGGTCCCGATATACGAGAAGTACTTCCTCGGAGGCATCAACTCCATAAGGGGTTTCGAGACGAGGTCCATAGGCCCCAAGGACGCCGAGACAGGAGACGTCATAGGCGGCTCGACGATGATGGTAGCTAACATCGAGTACCTCTTTCCGCTCTTCTCGGAGCAGAGCCTGCGCGGCCTCGTATTCTTCGACGCGGGCAACTCGTACGAGCAGGGCATAGACTTCGGGGACATACGGACGGGCGCGGGCGTGGGTGTCCGATGGTACTCGCCACTCGGCCCCTTGCGCCTCGAGCTCGGCTTCAACCTCGACCCGCGCGAGGGCGAAAGCCCCCAGCAATGGGACTTCGCCCTCGGCACGGTGTTTTAACGAGTCAGGAGAAATACCTGGGGGAAACTTTCTGTAGAAAGTTTCCCCCAGACCCCCTTCAAAGACTTTTAGTTCCCGGAAGGCCCCCCAAAAAAACGGGGTGCCTTCCGGGAAATACAAGGCCTCGGAGAGAGTCTGTGGAAGCCTTTTTACAAAGGTTTCTCAGGCGTTTCTCCTGCCTGGCAAACGAGAAAAAGGAGAAAAAGATGAAGAGTATAAAGATAATCGGTCTGGCTGTGCTGGCCTTCATGCTTTTCGCGATGCCCGTTTCCGCGGCGGAGGTGAAGATAGCCCACGCGAACCTGCAGAAGGCGCTGAACGAGTGCGACGCCGGCAAAAAGGCGAAGGAGACGCTCGCGGACGAGGCGAAGAAGCTCGAAGAGGAGCTCAACTCCAAGCAGGAAGAGCTCAAGAAAATGAAGGACGAGATAGACAAGAAGGGTAAGGTCTGGAACGCGGAGACGAGAGAGGCGAAGGAGAAGGACTTCAAGACCAGGTCCCAGGAGTTCCAGAAGAGGTTCATGCAGTACGGCGAGGACTTGAACAAAAGGAAGCAGGAGATAGAGTCGAAGATAATACAGGGCCTGCGCGATACGGTCGAGGAGATAGCCAAGAAGAAAGGCTACAACTATGTGTTCGAGAAGTCCGTCGGCGGCCTCCTCTACGCCCCCGCGGACGCGGACTTGACCCCTGAGGTCATAAAGGCCTTCAACGCGAAGAAAAAGTAATCATGATGGAAAAGACCCTTGACGAGCTCGCCTCCCTGCTCGGGGGGCGAGTGGCCGGTAACGGATCCGAAATTATCCGCTCCGTCGCCTCTATCGAAGACGCCGGGCCGGGCGACATCACTTTCGTATCGGACAAAAAATACGCGCGGCTCCTTAAGACCACGCGCGCGTCAGCCGTGATCGCGCGCGCGAAAGACGCGCCCGTTGGCCTTAACCTCCTCCTCGTCGAGGACCCGGTAGCGGCCTTTGCCAAGGCGATTGAGATATTCAGGCCTGCCGTACCGCCTCCTCCCGGCATAGACCCGCGCGCCTTTGTCCACCCGAAGGCGCGTCTGGGAAAAGGCGTCTCCATCCAGCCTTTCGCCTATGTCGGGGAGGGCGCGGAAATCGGCGATGACGCAGTATTGTACCCCGGCGTTTATGTAGGGGCGGGCGCGGTGATAGGCGAAGGGGCAATACTCTATTCCGGGGCCGCTGTCAGGGAGGGGTGCGTAATCGGGAAAAGGGCGATACTCCACTGCAACGCGGTAGTCGGGAGCGACGGCTTCGGCTACTCGAAAGAAGGCCCGGCTTATAAAAAGATACCCCAGAGGGGGATAGCGCGTATAGGCGACGACGTTGAGATAGGCGCGTCGGCTACCATAGACCGGGCGACTGTCGGCGAGACGGTCATAGGACGCGGCACCAAGATAGACAACCTCGTCCAGGTCGCGCATAACGTGAAGATCGGGGAAGACGCGGTCATAGCGGCGCAGACCGGGATAGCCGGCTCGACACGCATAGGTTCGAGGGTCCAGTTCGGCGGACAGGTCGGCGTCACCGGCCACATAGAGGTCGGCTCAGACGTCATGGTAGGCGCGAAGTCGGGGGTAACAAACGACGTCGCCCCCCGCTCTGTCGTCTCAGGCATGCCGGCCATAAACCACTCGGACTGGCTGAAGGCCGCATCCGTATTCGGAAGGCTCCCGGAGCTCAAGAAAAGGCTTGTGGAGCTCGAAACAAGGGTAAGGGAGTTAGAGGGAAAAGATAAGGGATAAAATACGGTTTTCCGCGATCACACGGAGAGGCGGAAGCGATTATTTCTCAGAGGGGGCCCAATGATAGACGTGAAGGAGATACAGACCATACTGCCTCACCGTTACCCGTTCCTCCTGATAGACAGGATACTCGAGCTCGACCCGGGGAAATCGGCGAAGGGGCTAAAAAACGTCACGATAAACGAGCCGTTCTTCCAAGGGCACTTCCCGGGCTATCCGATAATGCCCGGCGTCCTCATAATAGAGGCGATGGCCCAGGTAGGGGCGGTTTTGGCCTTCAGGTCCGCGTCCGTGAACAACAAGGTCGTCTACTTCATGGGCATAGACAAGGCCAGGTTCCGTAAACCCGTTACCCCCGGGGACACGCTCACGATAACCGTCAATGTGACAAAATGCAGGGGTTCCATCTGGGCCTTCAAGGCGCAGGCGTATGTAGCCGACGCGCTCGTTGCAGAGGCCGAGCTGATGGCCACGATAATGGAGAAGTAAACAATTCCGCTTTCGGGAAAGAGGGAAGAGATGGCAAGGACCGCCAGGAAGTACAAGGAAGTCAAGATTGACCCGACGGCGTTCGTGCACCCGACAGCGGAGCTCGACGCTGGCGTAGAGGTGGGACCCTATTCCGTCATAGGAGAAGGGGTCTCGATAGGCAAAGAGACGAAGATAGGCCCACACGTCGTCATAGAGAAGTGGACCACAATGGGCGCGCGTAACAGCGTCTACCAGTTCGTCTCCATAGGCGCCGCGCCCCAGGACCTCGGATATAAGGGCGAGAAGACGGAGATAATAATAGGCGACGGGAACACGATAAGGGAGTTCGTCACCATACACAGGGCCACGACCAAGGACAAGTGGAAGACGGTCTGCGGGTCCAATAACCTCCTTATGAACTATGTCCACATCGCCCATGACTGCAACCTCGGGGACAACATCGTCATGGCGAACTCGGCTACACTCGGCGGCCACGTCACCATAGACAACAACGCCATCGTAGGCGGCCTCGTGGCCATACACCAGCACGTGAGGATCGGCGCGTACTGCATCATCGGCGGGGCCTCCGCCGTTTCCAAGGACGTACCGCCTTATGTCAAGGCCGTCGGCAACAGGGCCCGGCTCTTCGGATTGAATTCCGTGGGCTTGAGGAGGCAGGGGCTGACTAAAGAGGAGTTAGAAGAGATAAAGCTCTCTTATAACATTATATTCAGGTCCTCGCTCCGGCTCTCGGACGCGCTTGAGAAGATCGAGCGCGAACTGCCGGATTCCAGACACGCCAAAAGGTTCGTAGACTTCATAAGGGGCTCAAAGCGGGGTATGGCGCGCGAAAGGATGAAGAGGAAGAGCGATGTCCAGGAAGAAGATTAGGGTCGGCGTCGTCGGCGTCGGCTATCTCGGCAAGCTCCACGCCGAAAAGTACGCCCTCATAAAGGGAGCCGAGCTCGTCGGCGTGACGGACGCGAACGCCGCTCGCGCAAAGGAGATAGCCGCGCTCGCCTCTACAAAGGCCTTTGCCTCTTACGAGGATTTTTTCGGCAAGGTCGACGCCGTAAGCATCGTCACACCGACGGAGAGCCACTTCAATATCGGCCTTGAGTTCCTGTCCAGGGGCGTCCACGTGATGATGGAAAAGCCCGTCACGAACACGACCGCTCAGGCAGACCGACTGATAGCCGAGGCCAAGAAGAAGGGCGTCGTCCTCCAGGTCGGCCACCTCGAGAGGTTCAACGGCGCGTATACGGCGCTCGCCGGGAGGCTGAAGTCCCCGCCTCTTTACGTGGAGGCGCACAGGCTTTCGCCCTTTCCCAACAGGTCGACGGACGTCGACGTAGTGCTCGACGTCATGATACACGATATAGACCTCGTCCTCGACGTCGTAAGGTCGGGTGTTAAATCCATTGAGGCAGTCGGAACCCCGGTCGTCTCCGCCAGGACGGATATCGCTAACGCGAGGCTCGCGTTCGAAAACGGTTGCGTCGCCTCCATTACCGCAAGCAGGGTCGCACGCGGACGCGTAAGGAAGATGGAGATTGCGGCGCGGGACTCCTCGGCCACCGTGGATTTCATGAACCAGCACCTCTTCGTCGCCACCCTCGCGCCGGGTGCGGACGGCGGAGTGGGGACTCTGACCGAGGTCCAGGTGGAGGTGGCGAAGATGGACGCGATACTCGAAGAGTTGAAGGCCTTTGTAGCCTGCGCCGCCTCCGGCGGGAGACCCGTCGTTTCAGGCGAGGACGGCAGGGCCGCGCTCCACATAGCCGAGCTGATACAGGGCGCGATAGCCGCGCGCGCCGGGCTTTAACGGCAACCAACGTCGGAGCGGATACCGGTTTCCACAAATGGGTGAGAGGATTTTCATAGTCTGCGGGGAAGAGTCCGGCGACCTCCACGGCAGTTCCCTCATGTCCGCGCTGAAGGCCATGTCCCCGGGGATCGAGTTCGCGGGCATGGGCGGAGAGAGGATGCGCAAGCTCGGGCTCGTCGGCCCGGACTCGAAAGAGGTATCGGTCGTCGGCGCAATCGAGGTCCTGGGGAAGCTCCCGCGGATTTGGAAGACCTTCAAGACGCTCAAGGGCATGCTCGCCGAAGGGCGCTTCGACTGCGTGGTATTGATAGATTTTCCGGACTTCAATCTGAAGTTTGCGAAAGAGGCCAGGAGGCTCGGCGTCCCGGTCATCTACTACATAAGCCCGCAGGTCTGGGCCTGGCGGAAGGGCCGGATAAAGACGATAGCCTCGCTTGTGGACAAGATGCTCGTCGTCTTCCCGTTCGAGGAGAAGATTTACAGGGACGCCGGGGTCGACGTCGAGTATGTGGGACACCCGCTCCTCGACGTGGTCGAATCCGGCGTAGACAAGGCCGCTTCGAGAAAGGCGCTCGGGCTCCCGGCAAAGTCCACGGTAGTCGCGCTCCTTCCCGGGTCGAGGACCGCTGAGATAGAGAGGCTCCTGCCCCCCATGCTCAAGGCCGGCGAGATAATAGCGAAGGGGCTTAAAGAGGCGCCATTTTTCGTCATCCCCGCCGCTAACAGCATAGACGACGGGCTCTTTCTTAAATTCATCAAGTCCGCGCCGATAGACGTCAGGGTCGTCCGCAACTCCATGCACAAGGCGCTCCGTGCCGCCGACTCTGCGATAGTCGCCTCCGGGACCGCGACCCTCGAGGCCGCGCTCATAGGCGCTCCGATGGTCATAATATACAGGATGGCCCCGGTCTCCTACGCCATAGCCAGGGCGCTCGTCGGCGTTGCGGACGTCGGACTGCCGAACATCGTCGCCGGGAAAAGGATCGTAGCGGAGCTCATCCAGGACGAGGCGACGCCGGAGAGGATGGCGCAAGAGTCTCTCGCCATGCTCAATGACAAGGGGCGGAGCGCCTCGATCGAGGCGGCGTACAACGACGTAAGAAAGGCCCTCGGCGGCAAGGGCGCGGCCGAGCGGGCCGCGAAGGCCGTATTGGCCGCGATAAGGGCGTAGACATGCAGATATATCTCCGGCTACTCAAGCTCCTGCCTCCGTACAAGCTCCAGCTCGTCATGGCCTTCGTCTGCATGGCGGGCTTCGCCCTTTCCAACGGCGCGTTTGCCTACCTCATAGGCCCAGTCATGAAGTTCCTCTTCGCCAACGAGACGGGGTCTCAGGTGAACTTCATCCCCTTCGACCTCCTCGTCATACCGAGAGAGAAGATGTTGCTGGCGATACCGCTCGCGATAATCGTCGTCGCGGTGGTCAAGGGACTCAGCTCATACGGGCAGTCGTTCTTCATGGGCTACGTGGGGCAGGGGGTCATAAGGGACATAAGGAAGAGCCTCTACGACAGGATGCTCTCGCTCCCGGTGGGGTTTTTTACCTCGACTCCGACGGGCACGCTTGTGTCGCGCCTCACGAACGACGTAAACCTCCTCCAGACGACTACCGCCGAGGCGATGGCGACGACGCTCAAGCAGTCGCTGACCATAATCGTCCTCGCAATCGTCGTAATAAGCCTCGATTGGAAGCTCGCGCTCGCGGCGGGAATAGCGCTCCCGCTCTCCGTTTATCCGATGAGGAAGCTCGGGAAAAGGATGAAGAAGGTCTCGACCCAGGGGCAGGTCTCGATGGGGATGCTGAACGCGCTCCTCCATGAGGCGATAGCCGGGATAAGGATAGTGAAGGCCTTCTGCATGGAGGGGTACGAATCAGCCCGCTTCCAGAAGGAGAACGAGCGCTACACGCATAACCAGGTGAAGGCTATAAGGGTCCGCGCCATATCGTCCCCCTTGATGGAGACCGTCGGGGCCGTGGGGTTCGCCGTCACCATCTGGTTCGCCGCGTACAGGATAAGCCAGGGGACACTCAAGCCCGAGACCTTCATTTCGTTCTTCGCCTCCGTCATCATGTTCTATCAGCCGATAAAGGCCCTTAACGGGGTTAATTTAAGCATCCAGCAGGGGCTCGCCGCCGCGCAACGCATATTCGAGATACTGGACATGAAGGGAGAGGCCGGTGACAGAGGGGGCAGGGAGCTTTCCGGCGTCAGCGACGCAATCGAGTTCAAGTCCGTCGCCTTCAACTACGGCGGCGAGGAGGTGCTTAAGTCCATCGACCTCAAGGTCAGGAAGGGCGAGGTCATCGCGATAGTCGGGAGT
>JACREU010000080.1 GCA_016212705.1 Deltaproteobacteria bacterium | reverse complement strand
TGAAGCAGATCCCGAACAACACCCTTGACGTATACCTCCTCCACCAGACCGACAACGTCGATCTTACCCGCTACACCGTGGGCGCGAGGCTCAAGGGCGCGGCTGCCGGAGTCGACTACACCGTAGAGCTCCCGTTCCAGACCGGCGAGCTGAACGCCACGCCCGACATCAGCGCGTGGGCGTTTGCCGTAAAGGCGGGCTACACCCTCCCGACCGCTCTTAAGCTCAGGGTTGGCGCGGAGTATGACATGGGCAGCGGCGACGACGATGCCACCGACAACGAGAACGGCACGTGGACCGACCTCTACCCGACCAACCACGCCCACTTCGGCTATGCCGATGTGACCGGCGCCAACAGCTGGGCGAACCTCACCGCCATCAGCGTCAACGGCACGCTTGACCTGAACGAGAAGACCAAGCTCTATGCGGCGTACTGGAACTACACCCAGAACGAGACCGCGGCCGGCGCTGACGACAGCGTGGGCAGCGAGATCGACGTGACCGCGACCTACAAGTACAACAACGCGGTTGCGGTTGAAGCCGGTATCTCCCGCTTCTTCGTCGGCGACGCCCTTGCAGTTGACGGCGACGACCAGGACTGGGCGTACCTCATGCTTACCGCCAACTTCTAATCTCGCGATTGGAAGCAGTATCAAAGAGGGGCAGGATATCCTGCCCCTCTTTTTTTTGCGGGGGAGGGGTGCGGCACCCGCCGGACCTCCGGATGAGCCGCGCCCGGAGGCCCCTCTCAAAATTTGACAACCCCCTTTTTTCTGATATAAATACCCCATACACCCCTAATACTCTATTCAAGCCTGATCCGGCCAAATTTCTTTGCTTTTGCGGCCTTAAAGGTCCTTATACTGACAAAAGTCATTTAAGGGTCTCCCATATCTTATTATATTAAAGCGAATCTAATTCGAAAGGAGGCAGGGCTATGCACGAGAACAGGGAAGACGGGCCTATTCCGGCAGGGCAGAGGTTTTACGACAACATCTTTTTGCTTTTGGTCCTGGGTACCGTCGTACCGACATTAGTCTACACGGTTTGGGGATTGATCGAGATAATGAACGTCCCCAAGCTGCCAATAGTCCCATAAGGAGGAGGAGAGATGGCGATACACGAGCCAGAGAGAATATGGTGGAACCCCTTGTCCAAGGACGAGAGGATATGGGTCGCGGTGGCGCTCATTTGGATGCTCGTCTCCTTCATCTTCATGCCGATCTATCATGTCGTCGGCTCGCAGAACCCGCCCTCGACGACTTACGCGGTATCGGCCGACGACTTCGACAAGCTGGTGCAAAACATGATAGACAAGCGCAAGGTCGGAGAGGAGAACGGCTTTCCCGTAGTTCACCCGGACCCGTCGGAGCCGGTCTTCGTGAAGGCCTCGATGTGGCAGTGGTACCCGATACTGGAGCTTGAGAAGGGCACGACCTACGACGTCCACCTCTCGTCGATGGACATCCAGCAC
>JACREU010000078.1 GCA_016212705.1 Deltaproteobacteria bacterium | reverse complement strand
TCTCGCACATGTACGTGGACAACTGCGCCATGCAGTTGGTCCGGAACCCGAAGCAGTTCGACGTAATCGTCACCGAGAACACCTTCGGAGACATATTGTCTGACGAGGCCTCGATGCTCACCGGCTCAATAGGCATGTTGCCTTCTGCGTCTTTAGGCTCCACGAAGAACAGGGCGATGTACGAACCCATTCACGGCTCGGCCCCTGACATAGCGGGCAAGGGCATAGCGAACCCGATAGCGACGATACTGTCGGTAGCCATGATGCTCAAGTATTCGTTCGACATGGAGGACGCCTCGAACGCGATAGAGACGGCTGTTGAGAAGGTCCTGAGCAAGGGCTACCGGACTGCCGACATATACCAGCCGGGGACGAAGAAGGTCGGCTGTTCCGAGATGGGAGAGGTGGTTTTGAAGGAGTTGTAAAGGCTTTCGATACTACTGAAAAAGAGGCCCCTGAGAGACAGGGGCCTCTTTTTGTTTGTACATTATGTTTGTATTGTCCAGTGATTATAAGAACGGGGCGCATCCAAAACTATCCCCCCAGCCACTTCCTTATCATCATTATGGCGGCACGCTTATCCAACGGCTCGTTGTTGTTGCCGCACTTCGGGTCCTGTGTGCAGGAAGGGCAGGCGACCTCGCAGGCGCACTCCTCCATGAGCCTCAAGGTGGACGAGAACCACTCAGGAGCGCACTCAAACCCTCTTTTGGCGAGACCCACGCCCCCCTCGTGTCCGTCGTATATGAATATCGCGGGGCTCTGGAGCTCGGGGTTTAACGGGTAGCTTACGCCGCCGAGGTCCATCCTGTCGCAGAGGGCGTACAAGGGGAGCGCCGCTATCATCGCGTGCTCTGCCGCGTGGAGGCCGCCGGATGAGCCGAAGCCTTTTTCTCTGACCGAGCTTATCAAGGCGTCGTCGACCTTAAACCATACGCCGGTCGTCGTGAATATCGTCTCCGGGAGTTCCAGCTGAAATTCCCCCAGCATCTTGTCCGTGTGTATCTGTTTTTTTCTGTAACCGAGGACGCGCTCTGTGACTTTGAGCCTGCCGAGATGGAGCCTTAAGTCATTCAAGTCCCTTACCGCGTCTTCAGCCACTATCTCCGTCTCCTCGTGTGACATCGCGCGCGTATAATAGTCGACTTCCGGCGCGAGCCTGCAAAAGACCTTCTTTTCGGTCATGTCGAGCCTTACGACCCTGTACTGGACCCCCCGGTGGAGGTAGATCGCGCCTGGGTGGAGGTCGTAGAGTACGCGCGCGGAGCTGGATTCGCCGAGCGTCCTGCCGTCCTCTTTTACTATCCTGTAAGGTTCTCCAGCCTCCCTTATGGAAATATCGAGCTGTGGCGTGCGTTTTCTCGGATACCAGATGTCGCCCTTCTGCCAATGGCGCACCTTGCCTTCGGCCTCAAGCTCGTTCAATATAGGTCCGTATTTTTTTGTATCATAGACCGCGTCCGTCGGCTTCAAGTACCCCTCGGCGACAGCCGAGAGGAGGTGGCCTTTCAAAATGGAAGGGTTCTCAAAGTCGAGCACCGCGGCCTCGACGTTCCTCTTGAAAAAGTCGTCCGGGTTCCTCATGAAGTACTGGTCGAGCGCGTCGGAGAGCGCGACCATGACGATGAGAGAGTCCCTCCCGGACCTCCCGGCGCGTCCGCCCCTCTGCCACGTGGAGCTTATCGAGCCCGGGTATCCTACGAGCACGCAGACGTCGAGCCCGCCTATGTCGACTCCGAGCTCGAGCGCGCTCGTCGATATTACGCCGGTCAGCTCCCCGTTAAAGAGCCGCGTCTCTATATCGCGCCTTTCCTCCGGCAGAAAACCCGCCCTGTAAGAGCTTATCTTCGCGCCTATATCTGGCGCGGTCTCGTTCACCCACGCGTGCATGAGCTCCGTTACCTTCCGGGCCCTGGTAAAGGCGATCGTCTTGAGCCCCGCGCGGACGGATGCGGTAAAGACGCGCGTGGCGATCGTGTAGGGGCTTACTTCAGGTAGCGGGTTTATGAAGAGGAAGTGCCGCCTGCCGACGGGCGCGCCGCTATCTTCGACGAGATCGAAGGGCAGGCCGGTTAGAGTCTCCGCGAGCCCCCTGGGGTTGGCGATAGTCGCGGAGCAGGCTATGAATACAGGGTCTGCCCCGTACATCCTGGCGATTCTGCGGAATCTTCTGAGGACATTCGCGACATGGGAGCCGAAGACGCCCTTGTACGTGTGTACCTCGTCTATTACGATGAATTTCAGATTACGGAAGAACCTCTCCCACTTGGGATGAAATGCGTTTATCGCGAGGTGGAGCATGTCCGGGTTCGTGAGTATCACCGCCGGCGGGGTCTCGCGTATCTTCTTTCTCCGGTACGCGGTAGTGTCGCCGTCGTAGATCTCCGAGAGCGACGGGACAAAGGCGGACCTTTTTTTAGGTTTGGCCGTATCTCCACGACCTGGCAATAGCCTGTCCGTCAATTCCCTGAACGCGCCGAGCTGGTCCTGTTCGAGTCCCTTCAAGGGAAAGAGATAGAGGGCGCGCGCGTCGTTGTCTTCAAGCAGGGCCTCTATAACCGGGATGTTATATATGAGCGACTTGCCGCTCGACGTCGGAGTCATTACTACGACGTTCCTGTTGTCCCTTATGAGGTCTATTGCGCGCGCCTGGTGCGAAAATAGCTTTTCTATCCCGATGGATGAGAGCGCCTCTTTTAATTCCGCGCGTAGCGGTCTCTCAGTCTCGGCAAAGAACGCGGGTCTCCGTGGTATCTCCTCGTGATGGACGACCTCCCGGAGGTCCTTCCTCGTCTTTATGTCCTCAATTATCTCGCTTAGCGTCATGGAGAGATGATAACACTTATGGCGCCGTATGCCAACGGTGGGGGGGGGGACGGCGTTTGCTTTGACAGGCGGCGTTTGAGCCCCCTGTCATGCGCCTTTCATCAATGATAAATGTGTATCCGGAGAGGACCGCCGCCTAACATCCGGTAAAATCAGCATATTCCTATTTAGTTTGACAAGGTGCTTCTTTAGGGTTAAGATTTGCTCAAGAACGGATTGAGCCGGGAAAGCCGGTTTTTTCTGTTGCGTTCGGCTCGAAAGGATAGTGAGAATGGTCCAGAAACTGAGGTGTAACAGCTGCGGGAGGGAACTCCAGAAGGGCAGCCTTAAATATATCGTCGAGATACGGAGTTTCGCCGACTTCGACGGCTATCTTGAGGAATACAACGGGGACGTGGAGGAGGGGATAAACGACCTCCTCGACGCGATGGAGACGCTTGACCAGAAGGCGATAGAGGAGGACGTCTCCAAGGAGCTCATCTTCATACTCTGTAAGACATGCAGGGACAAGTTCACAAGCGACCCATTTCAGACCGGGAAAGTTATCTTCGAAGGTGAGGATGTAAAAGGCACCATTCACTGACCCGCAAGCCCGCCGATTAAGCCCCCATTTTAATACAAAAACGCACGAGGAGACGCCAGGCCGCAGAACCGGCTGAGACATATGCGCTACGCAGTAATCTCTGACATCCACTCGAACCTCGAAGCGCTCACGTCCTTCCTCGAAGAGATAAAGGCACTCGACATCGACAAGACGGTCTGTCTGGGCGACGTCGTCGGATACAACGCCAACCCAAACGAGTGCGTCGAGATCATAAGGAAGAACCGTATACAGTGCGTCATGGGCAACCACGACTCGCGCGCGGCCGGTCTTGAGGGCGCATCCGACTTCAACCTCCTCGCGGCCAACGCAGTAGTCTGGACAATGGAAGCGCTTACGCCCGAGAACGCCGCGTTCCTGAGGGCGCTTCCGAGGTCTCTCCATATAGACAGGAAGTTCCTCGCTATCCACGGGTGGGTCAATAATACCGACCGCTATATAATGGGGGTCAATGACGCCGAGAAGAACTTCGAGCTCATGCGGGGGCTCGATAAGCAGACAAGCGTATGCTTCTTCGGCCACACCCACGTGCCGCTTTCATATGTCGAGGCGGGAGGTGTGATAGACGCCGTCACCGGCGTCTCCGTCAAGGTCGAAAAGGGTGCAAGCTACCTCATCAACCCAGGCGCGCTGGGTCAGCCCAGGGACCGCGACCCGAGGGCGTCATTCGCGGTCTTTGATACGAAGAAAACGCTCATAACCTTCCATAGGTTCGAGTACGACATACACACGACCGCCGGGAAGATACTCGCGGCGGGGCTCCCCGAGAGGCTCGCCGAGAGGCTCCGCCTCGGGTGGTAACGCTCCCCCGATATCTTTTAAGGCCCTTGCAATGCTTCCTTCAGGCTACTTCCCCGTCTTTGTCCTCTTCGTTGTTTTTCTCCTCATAGCCGTAAGGCAGATAGGGACGCTCCGCCTGAAAATCTGGCAGATAATGGCCGGAGGCGCGGTAATCGTCGTGGCGTCGGGCTCTATTGCGCCAGGGGACGCCGTCAAGGCCATAGACCTTGACGTGATGGTATTCCTTTTCGGGATGTTCGTCGTAGGTGAAGCGCTCATACGGAGCGGGTATCTCTATCACATCTCCCACGACGCGTTCAGACACGCAAGGAGCCCCGGCGCGCTCGTCTTCTCGATGCTCTTCGTCATCGGCGGGCTCTCAGCCTTGCTCATGAACGACACCCTTGCGGTCATTGGCACGCCGCTCGCCGTCTTCATCGCCGAAAAATACAGGATAAACTGTAAACTGCTCCTCCTGACCGTCTGTTTTGCCACGACGATCGGAAGTGTCGCAAGCCCCATAGGGAACCCCCAGAACCTGCTTGTGGCGATAAACGGCCCAGTGGCCGCGCCGTTCGCGACGTTCTTCAAATACCTCGCCCTGCCTACGGCATTAAACCTTGTCATCGCCTTTTATGTGCTTAAGGCCGTCTATCGAAGGCACTTCAGTGAGAACGAGATATCGTCGGTCAGGGAAGAGATAGGGGACTCATCCCTCGCCGGTCTCGCCAGGCTCTCCCTGATGATAATCCTGGCGATGGCCGTACTCAAGGCCGCCTCCTTCGCGCTCGGCAACGCGTTCGACTTCCGGCTCACTTATATAGCCGTGGCCGCGGCCATGCCTGTTATTATATTAAGCAGGCGGAGGGGCGAGATATTGAGGTCGATAGACTGGCCGACGCTTGTCTTCTTCGCCGCGCTTTTTATCTTGATGGAGAGCGTCTGGAGGGCAGGGGTTATACAGCCGTTGATAGCGTCTCAAAACCTCGATCTCGCCTCGCCGGGCCTTATACTCGCCTTGTCCGTCACCTTAAGCCAGGTCCTCTCCAACGTCCCTTTCGTGGCGCTCTATCTCCCTGTGCTTAACCACCTCGGGGCAAATGAAGCGGCGCTCATGGCCCTTGCGGCAGGCTCGACGATAGCCGGGAACCTCTTCATACTCGGGGCCGCGTCCAACGTCATCGTCATACAGAACGCGGAGAAAAGGGGGCATACGATTACATTTTTCGAGTTCGCGAAGGCAGGCGTGCCGCTTACGGCGATAAATGTCTTTGTTTACTGGGTTTGGTTTGCACTGATAAGGTAAGCGGTAAGGACGAGGTTGTCCAGGTGTGGACTGGATTCCCGATAAAAGTCCTCGGGAATGACGTAACAAAAAAACATTATAATTCTGTCATTCCCGCGTGCTTAAAGCGGGAATCCAGCGTCTTATGCAAAGGTCTCCTTTACAAGGAGGGGCTTACGGGAGGTCGTGTTTTAATTTACAGCCATTATCACGCATTTCAGGTACTCCGTCTCCGGCACCGCGAGCGCGACAGGATGGTCCTTTGCCTGTGAGCGGACCTCGAGTATGCGTCCGGTTTTTCCGGCGTCCCGCGCGGCAGACCGGAGCATATCAAGGAACGTGAGCCTGTCCACGTGGAACGAGCACGAGGAAGTGGCGAATAGGCCGCCCTCTTTTAAGAGCTTCATGCACGAGGCGTTCGATTCCCTGTAGGCCTTGAGCCCTTCCTTTATATTGGCCTTTGATTTTACGAACGCCGGGGGGTCGAGGACTATGGCGTCGTAACGAGAGCCTTTCGCAACCTCAGCCTTTACGAACTCGAATACGTCCGAGCGGATAAAGGAGCACTTTTTAGACAGGTTGTTGAGCAGAGCGTTCCTCTCGGCCTGTTTGACCGCCGTTTCCGACGAATCCACCCCTGTTACATCAGAGCCCGCCTCGGCGAGCTTTATCGCCCATGCCCCTGTGTAGCAGAAGAGGTCGAGCGCCTTGCCGTTGCTTACCAATGCCTTGAACGCCTCCCTGTTCTCTGCCTGGTCGAGGAAAAACCCGGTCTTCTGGCCCGCCATTGGGTCGACCTCGAAGACCGTCCCGCGCTCTTTTATGACTGGAAGGGTCTCAAGGCTACCCTTTACGACCTTCTTCTCCATGTTCAGCCCTTCGAGCGTCCTGATGGAGGCGTCGTTCCTGAGGACTATGGTCTTGGGTTCAAAGACCTCTTCGAGCGCCGCGATGACGAGTACAGCCTGCGCCTCCATGCCCAAGGTCGAGAACTGTATGGAGAGAGTGTCCCCGTACTTGTCCACTATAAGCCCGGGCAGTCCGTCGCTCTCGCTGAATACGGCCCTGAAGGCGTCGGTATCCTTTACGAACCTCTTTCTCAAGTCGAGCGCGGCCCTTATCCTTTTTACGAAAAAGGCGCCGTCTATCTCCTCTTTTACCCTTGTAAGTATCCTCACCGCGATGAGCGAATGCGGGTTAGCGTAGCCGATGCCGAGGAACGCGTCCTTCATGTCCCTTAACTCGACGAGCGAGCCGGGGGCGAGCCTCTTGGGGCTACCGACGAGCTCGTTCGAGAAGACCCACAGGTGCCCCGCGAGTATCCTCGATGTCCTTCTTAAAATGGCTGTCTCCATTTGATTACCTCCAATCGATGGTACATTATAGACGAGACACCCGTATACTCAAGCCTTTTTATATGGAACCCCCATAAGGCGCGCGAATCGGATATAATATCATTCATTCCAAACTGGAGGCGGAGATGGCCGTCGAAAAAAAGATAGTCCGGGAAGAGGGGTCTGAAAGCATAGAGGTGATCTTAAGGAGCGGCCAGAGCCTCAGGGTCAGGCCCATAAGGCCGGATGATAAAAAAAGGCTTGAGGGTTTCTTCTACAGGCTGAGCCCGCACACGCGGTACTTGCGGTTCCAGTACGCTAAAGAATCCATAACCGAGGAAGAGCTAAAGTACTTTACCGAGGTAACGCCTCCCCAGAGGTACGCATATGTGGCCACGGTCGGCGAGGCCGACTCCGAGCGGATACTCGCGGTCGGCAGGTGGGACATGCTCCCGGACAAGAGGACCGCCGAGGTCGCCTTTACCGTCGAGGACAACATCCAGATGAGGGGCGTAGGCACGATACTCATCGAGGAGCTCTCCAGAGCGGCGGCTAAATTCAACATCGCCGCGTTCGAGGCGCAGGTCCTCCAGGAGAACACCCGGATGCTGGAGGTCTTTGAAGAGAGCGGTTTCAGGCTCAGGAAAAGGTTTTCCTCGGGCGTCTATTCCATAACGATAGATTTGAAGGACCAGGAGGAGTACGAAAAGAGACAGGCGCAGAGGGACCATATCGCGAGGAGCGCGGGCGTTAAAAGGCTCCTCTGCCCGAGGAGGGTCGCGGTAGTAGGCGCGTCCCGAAACCCGGAGTCCGTTGGCGGCGCCCTCTTCAGGAACCTGCTTAAAGACGGCTTCAACGGCGTGGCGCTCCCGGTAAACCCCAAGGCGGAGTCTATCGCCGGCGTGCTCGCTTACCCGACGGTGCTTGATTGCCCGGGAGACGTCGATATCGCCATAGTCGTGGTCCCGGCGGAGCAGGTGCTGAGTGTCGTGGACGAGTGCGCGAAGAAAAGCGTTGCCGGGCTTGTCATTATCAGCGCCGGGTTCGGGGAGTCGGGCGCCGAGGGGAGGGGGCTGGAGAGGGAACTCCGGGAGAAGGTCCTCTCCTACGGCATGAGGGTCATAGGCCCCAACTGCCTCGGGATACTGAACAACAACCCGGACGTCCGGCTGAACGCGACGTTCTCCCCCGTGACGCCGCCTTCAGGCAACCTCTCCATAGGCTCCCAGAGCGGCGCTTTGGGGCTCGCCCTCCTCGACCGGGCGAGGTCCATAAACCTCGGCATTTCGAGCTTCGTGAGTTTTGGAAACAGGATCGACATCTCGACTAACGACCTCCTCGATTACTGGGAGGACGACGCGAATACCGACGTCATAGTCCTTTACCAGGAGTCGTTCGGAGAGGCGAAGAAGTTCGGGCGCATAGCGAGGAGGGTCTCGCGCAGGAAACCGATAATCGCCGTAAAGGCCGGTAGGTCCAGGGCCGGGGCCGCGGCGGCTACATCCCACACAGGGGCGCTCGCGGCATCCGACGTCGCGGTCGACGCGCTCTTCAGGCACGCAGGCGTAATAAGGGTCACGACTATCGAAGAGATGTTCAACGCCGCCGATATACTTACGCACCAGCCCCTTCCCCGCGGGCCGAGGGTCGGGATACTGACGAACGCCGGGGGGCCCGGGGTGCTCGCGGCGGACGCCTGCGAGGGGCTGGGGCTTAAAGTCACGCCGTTATCCGACGGGACGCAGAGGAAGCTTAGAGAGTTCCTTCCTAAGGCCGCGGCTGTGACGAACCCCGTGGACATGATAGCCACGGCGCCGCCGGAGTCGTTCAAAAAGGCGCTTTCCATAATGCTCGGGGACCCGGATATAGATTCCATCATCGTCATCTATATCCCTCCGCTCGTCACAAGGCCGGAGGATGTCGCCGAGGCCGTCGGAGAGGCGTTGTCAAGCTACATGGGGGACAAACCCGTCATCACGTGCTTCATGATGTCGGAGTCCGCGCTTGGCGAGATAAGAAAGAGCGCGAAGCGCCCGCTCCGGCCCTTTATCTTTCCGGAGGCCGCGGTCCAGGCGTTGTCTCTCGCATACAACTACTCGCAGTACAGGGAGATGGATGAGGGGACAATAGTAAGGTTCCCTGAGATAGACGCGGATAAGATACGCGGAAAGGCCCCGGTGCGGGAGATATTGAAAAGGAAGGGCTGGCTCATGCCGGAGGAGGCGATAGGGCTCCTCCGCGAGTACGGGATAACGGCGGCCGAAACGCTTGTCGCGAGGTCCGCCGACGAGGCGGCCCTCGCGGCGGACAGGCTCGGCTACCCGGTCGTCATGAAGATACGCTCGTCGCGCATAGCGCACAAGACCGACGTCGGAGGCATAGCCGTGGATTTGAGAGACGCCGAAGACGTGAAAAGGGCTTTCTCGATGATGCTTTTAAAGGTCGAGTCCGCCGGGTTCGCGGGGGAGACCGACGGCGTAATACTCCAGCGAATGGCAAAGGGAGGTCAGGAGATGATAGTAGGCATGTCCCAGGACCCGCTCTTCGGCCCGCTCGTCATGATCGGGCTCGGAGGCGTCTCCGTGGAGCTTTTAAAAGACGTGGCCTTCTCCATACACCCCTTGAGGGACGCCGACACCGACAGGATGCTCCGGGAGCTAAAGAGCCTGCCGCTCCTCCAGGGCTACCGCGGAAGGCCTCCTGGGGACATAATGGCGTTGAAAGAGGCGCTCCTGCGGTTCTCGTCCCTTGTCGAGGACTTTCCCGAGATAGACCAGATAGAGATAAACCCCCTGCTCGTGCTCGAAGATGGCAACGGAGTCATCGCCCTCGACGCCAGGGTCTACATGAACCCTGGCGTAGCCGGTTGAATTCCGCCATCCGTTGCCAGGCGGCCGTTTAAAGTGACAAGGCCCCGGCGTCTCTCCCCGGCATTGTCATGAGGCGCGGCCGAGGGGTCTGCGGACCTGGCGTATGATGAGGGTCGCAAGGAATATCGCGGAGCTTATCATGATGAATATCGGCCCAGGGGTCATGGAGTAGAGGTGGGAGACGTATATGCCCGCGGACGCGGCCAGGACCCCGAATACGACGGAGGCGGCCATGAAGGAGCGTAGCGACCGGGCGACGTTCTTGGCTGAGGCCGCCGGTATTATGACGAGCGAACCCATGAGGAGCGCCCCAACGAACCTTATGCCGAGAGCCACGGCAAGGGCGAAGGAGAGGAGATAGACGAACTCGAGCATCCTGTTCCTTATGCCGATGGATTGAGCTATCTCCTCTGAGACCATGTTGAGCGCGAGTTTCTTGTATATGGAGAGGATGAGGCCGATCAGGAAGACCGAGAGCGCGATAGAGAAGACCGATTCGGAAAGAGTAAGCTCCGTGATGTTCCCGAAGAGCGCCTCTATGAGGTCGTGCTCGGGCATCACAAGGGCGCCTGCCGCGAGCGACGCCGTAAAAAAGACCCCGACTATGGTGTCGAGCGAAAGGGAGCTCCTGTACTCGACGACCCAGATGCCGACGACCGTTACAAAGAGAAACGCTACCGCGCCGATGAACGGGTTGAACCGGAAGAGGAGGGCGAGCGCCATGCCCGGCAGGGCCACGTGCGAGAGGGCGTCGCCCACGAGGGCCATCCTCTTGAGTATGGCGAATGATCCGAGGAGGGACGCGCTCGCGGCGACGAATGCCGCTACTATCATCGGGAGCAGGATGTTTTCCATAGTGTTTAAGTCTCGTGCCTGTGGTGGAAGAACGCGCCCTCGCCGCCGTAGAGGGCAAGTATCTGCTCGGAGCTCAATACTTCCTTGGGCGCGCCGAAGCAGAGGTTTTTTTTGTTGAGGCAAAGGACAGTCTGCGCGTGCTTGTAGACGACGTTCAGGTCGTGCGAGACGAGTATAACGGTAAGCCCGATGTTCTTCTGGAGGTTGTAGAGCATCTTGTAGATGGATTCCTGTCCGGCTATGTCTATGTCGGCCGTCGGCTCGTCGAATATGAGGACATCAGGGGCCCCGAGGACGGCCCAGGCGACAAGCACCCGCTGTCTCTGCCCTACGGAAATCTCGCCGAAGCCTTTTTTCAGTATATCCGGGGCGAGCTGGACGAATTCGAGCGTCTCCGCAATCTTCGCGTCCGTCGCCTGCCTGCCGCGGAGCCTGAAGAACTCCTTGACCGTGAGCGGGATGTCGGTTTCAATGTCCATCCTCTGGGGCACATAGCCGGTCTTAACCCCAGGGGCCCATGTTATCTCTCCCCTGTGGGGGATGATGCCGATGAGCGATTTTATCAGGACGGTCTTGCCGGCCCCGTTGGGTCCGATTATGGCGAGGACCTCGCCTTGCTCCACTTCCAGGTTCAGGTCCTCGATGACACGGGTCCCGCCGAACTCGACGTTCAGGTTTTTGACTGTCAGCACTTTCATACGGCTACCTGCATGCCTCGCAAAGTCCCATGAATTCGAGCGCGTGGTTCAGGACCTTGAACCCCCGGGACTTCATTATATCGCGCTCATATTTCTCGAGCTCGCCATCGAGCTCGACGTCCTCGACACTCTTGCACCCCATGCAGATGAGGTGGTGGTGGTGGCTCCCGAAGACGACCTCGTACCTTTTGACGCGCTCGTGCAGGAACTGTATCTCCTGGACGATTTTGCGCTCCTTCAAAAAGTTGAGCTCCCTGTAAACGGTGGTCTTGTTGGCGGGGACCCGCTGTTTTATGAGCGAGGCGAGGAGCCCTTCGGCTGAGATGGGTAGGCGGCTTCCGATGAGCACCTCTATCATCGACCTCCTGGCCCGTGTTATCCTGAAGCCCCCTCTCGAGAGCTCGGCGAGTATGTCCGCGAGCGCCTTCATAGCAGGCATATTAATGCAACTTAGTTGCAATAGCAATCTAAATCCGCCTGGCGCGAATTTTTTTCGATGTTCTAATCTTGCTTTAATCATGAAGGGGTTAGGATTTCCATCAAGGGTATAAGATATGCGGGGGTTAAAAAACGCGCGCGCGCGCCTCAGCGGCAAATGAAAGAATACGGCGTTTATACCAAATGCTTTACTGGCGGCATAGTCTTTGCTATACTGCACCCGGCTGGTGAATTCCGGATTTCCGTCGGAAAATCAAACCATTATGGGTGTCGAATGGGCAAACGGTCGATTCGTTGAAAGTTCATGTCTGGGACATACCGACGCGCCTCTTCCACTGGCTTCTTGTAACGGTGTTTGCGGGAGCCTTTTTAAGCTCCCATGGGGACAGGTTTCTTGAGTTCCATACCTCATTAGGTTATATAGCCCTCGGGTTCGTGGTCTTCAGGGTACTATGGGGTTTTGCCGGCAACAGGTTCGCGAGGTTTTCAGGGTTTCTCAAGGGCTGGCAGTCGGTAAGAGGCTATGTCGCCTCAGCCGCAAGGCTCCACCCGCCGAGATTTCTCGGCCACAATCCGGCTGTCGGATGGGTTGTGCTCTTTATGCTCGCCATGGTCGCCTCAATCGCCATCTCCGGCATCGTTACCTACGGAGGCGAGGAGAACAGGGGCGTCTGGGCAGGGGTCTTCAGTTTCGACGCGGGGTATAACGCCAGGGTTGCGCATACGCTCCTCGCAGATCTCGCGATAGCCGTAGTGGTAGTGCACGTATGCGCGGCTCTCTTTCACGACTTTCTTCTGCGCGAAAATATAATCCTTTCGATGTTCACAGGTACAAAGGAGGACGAGGATACATACGCCGAGAGGGTCTCTCACATGGGGCCGCACGAGGTCCGCTCGGTATTGAGGCTTATTGTATTGGTAGTTGTGGCAGTTATGGGGGGGCTCGCTCTCTTATACTTAAGGCCTGCCGGAAGGACGGACTTCATCCATATGCCGCAACCGAATGTCGTGGATGATAAGGGGTTCGCGAGTGTGATGAAAGTCAACGCCGCATGGATGGAGGAATGCGCCGGATGCCATAATGCCTTCCACCCGACACTCCTGCCCGCCGGCTCATGGAAGAAGGTGATGATGGGGCTTAACGACCACTTCGGGGAGGCCGTCACGCTGGACGCGGCTGTATCGGAGGAGATAGGTCGGTTCCTCCTTTCCGCCTCTGCCGAGAGGTCGACGACCGAGGCGTCTAGAAAGCTCATGAGGTCGTTAAGGGACCTTCCGGCCATTGACAGGATAACAGACGTGCCGTATTGGAAGGCAAAACACGAGGACATAGACGCTGAGGTCTTCAAGAGGAAGTCTGTCATAAGCCGGTCCAACTGCATCGCCTGCCATCCCGGCGCGGAACTGGGGTCCTTCGAGGACCATGATATAATGATACCTGAATGATGGTAGCCTAATATTAATTGATACTGCAGGGGAGGGAGAGGATGAAACGAGGGTTATCGGCCATGATCGCAACTGCGGCGCTTTTTGTCTCCGCTAACGCTTATCCGGCGCTGAACCAGGATATGAACGGGCTAATCGAGAAGTTCCAGAAGGAGGCGGACGTAAAGAGCTTCAGCGCCGAGGATGGAAGGAAGTTCTTCGCTACAAAAAGGATTCACTCGAAAGGCGAGGAGCGGTCCTGCTCGACCTGCCACACCGCTGACCCGAGGCAGAAGGGCAAGACCGTAGTCGGAAAGGTCATAGAGCCCATGGCCCAGTCAATAAACAAGGAGCGGTTCACGGACCCGAAGAAGGTGGAAAAGTGGTTGAAGCGCAACTGCGCGTGGGTCCTTGAGAGGGAATGCACGCCGAAGGAAAAGGGCGATTTCATACTATACATGACTACTATTTAGCAAAGGAGGATGAATGAAGACGAACCGTATCCGGAAGACAATGATAGCCGTTGTATTGGGATTAGCCCTCGCGGCAGGGACAAACGCTTACGCCGACGGCGACGACAGCACCCACGACCACGGCAATCACGCGAGCTACAATGCCGTTGAAAACCACGCGTACACGCAGGAGTGCTCTGCCTGCCACTACCTCTATCTCCCCGGACTGCTCCCGGCGCGCTCATGGGAGGCGCTGATAAAAGGGTCTGACAAGCACTTCGGAGAGAACCTCGCGCTTGACGAGAAGACCTCCGCGGAGATACTCGGCTTCCTTAAGTCCAATTCCGCCGAGAAGACGAATACCGAATGGTCGAAGAAGATTATGAAGAGCTTGGGGTCTTCGACGCCTGAGAGGATAATGGACGTGCCCTGGATCATAAAGGAACACAGGGAGGTTAAAAACGCCTTCAAGAGGCCGTCTGTCGGAAGCGCGTCAAACTGCGGGGCCTGCCACACCCGCGGGCATGAGGGGGACTTCGATACAGTAAAGGTGCCCAAGTAAAAAGACAGTATTATCAATGAGGCGCGGTATATTATTAATACCTGGTATTAATAATATGCCGCGTTCTTTTATTTCCTGACCGGCCCCCCCAGTTTTTTTAGTATTGAGACCTCGGTCCCCGTCCCATCCAGGAGCTGTATAAGCCTCTCAGGGTCTTCCTTTATGGTAAAGAACCTCGGGTCTTTTGAGAAAAACATCCCGCTTGTGACCTCTGGGGCCGGTTCGCCCAAAGGCGTATAATGGACAGGAATGAAGAGCCTCGGCCCCATCGACCGCACGGCTTCGGCCATCTCTTCCATTTTTATCGAGTATGTGTTGTCGGCTATGGGGAGGATGGCGCAGTCTATACCCTTCAACTCGTCCATCTCTTTGGTCCTTCCGGTATCCCCTGCGAAGTATATCCTCTGCCCTTTGAACTCGATCAAAAAACCACAGCCCTCGCCCCGCATGTGAAAGCCCCGCGATGTGTACGCCTCTATGCCGGTTACCTTTACCCTCGCGAGCGTGATAGTCTCACCGACCTTTATGGTGCGCACACCCTTTATGTCCGCCACGCAGTATTTGACGTAGCTCTCGTGGAAGGCGGCGAGTTTTGTCTTCTCCCCTCTTATGGGCGTTATGAATTCAGGGAGGCAGTGGTCTACATGGTGGTGGGAAATAAGTATCAGGGCCGCCAGAGGCGCGCCCTCATCGAGCATGACCGGGTCGATATAGATGACGAATCCGTCCTCGGAGGTCAACCTCACCCCAGATTGCCCGAGCCACTCGTATTTTATGCCGTTCAGGGCTATACTATCCCTCAACACAATCACTCCAGTCTCCGTTCAACCTTACTGAATATTAGCAGAACTCTTCCCATAATAAATGACTTTTGTTATGGAGGCGCGTTTTTGCCGGTTTACGGGTCTTATAATGGTTTCAGATTAAAAGAAAATACTTGCCCGAACAATAGGCCCGTGATAAAAGGCAAAACTTCTAATCTTCCTTTAATCTATCGCCTGTAAGATGTTTTTACCAGAAGGAGGCACGCATGGGCATTGTAAAAACGATAGTATCAGGGCTTCTCCTCGCGCTTTTCATGATATCCCCGGCATTGGCCGGGATAGTTAACTCGAAGGCCCCGGAGTTTACGCTCCAGGACTTGAGCGGCAAACCCGTTTCCCTTTCCGATTTCAGGGGCAGGGTGGTCTTCATAGACTTCTGGGCGAGCTGGTGCCCGCCCTGCAAAAAGGAGTTCCCGGAGCTCAACAGCTTCATAAAGCGGTATGAACCAAACGCCGTGGTCCTCGCGGTGAACGTGGACAGGAAGAGGTCGCATGTAGACGACTTCCTCTCGAAGATGCCGGGGCTCTCCGGCAATTTTCACGTGCTCCTTGACGCGGAATCAAAGATAATCCCGGCCTACGGTGCAAGGGCCATGCCCACATCGTTCATACTGGATAAGGAAGGCGTCATACGCTTCGCGCATTACGGCTACAGGGACGATGACGCAAGGGAATGGGCCGCTGAGATAGAATCGCTCTTAAAGTAAGGAGTGCCTCTTATGAGAAAGATTGTCTATGCCGCGCTCCTCTTCGGAGTCCTCGCAGGCGCCGCCGGGTGCGTTAACGTGAAGCCCTGGGAGAGGGAGTACCTCGCCGACCCCATAATGCAGTCCGACTATAACAAGGAAGAAAAATCAGTCCGCGAGCACTTCCTCGGCACGAGAGAGGGGAGCGTTGGCAGTTTCGGCGTGAGCGGAGGTGGCTGTGGCTGCAATTAAAAGGATAGTCGCGGCCGGGGCTGTCGCGGCCATTATCTGCTCGTTCATCCCGGGGAAGGCCTCTGCCGAGGACTACTCGAAGGTAGAGGGCTACATCCACAGCTTCAACAACAACGTATCGGTATACTCCGGCGTCTTTGCGCTGAACAAGGACGTGGACCTCGACACCTCGGTCTATTTCAAATACAACATCGACCTCATAAACCCCGACACCGGGGGGGGCGAGGGGGGCGGAGGCGGCGATGATGAGGGAGGCGAAGACGACGCGCTCAATAAGTCGAGGGCGGTTTCCGCTGTATCAGGGGCGTCGAGCGCCGTTTCCTCGGCGGGCGGGTCCTCGGCGACCGACACCCGTCACGCGCTTACGCTCGGGGCAACGCGGAACTTCAATAACATAATAGGGGCGGAGGCGTATCTCGATTACAGCACGGAATCCGATTACAGGTCCATTACGCCGACCGTTACGCTTAAAAAAGATTTTTTCGAGAAGAACACGACCCTTACGCTCGGTTATTCGAGGAACATGGACACCGTAAGCGGCAGGTTCATGGACAACGCCGAAGACAAGACCGCAGACAACTTCTTCGTGGGTGTGACCCAGGTACTCTCGCCGTTCACCATAGCGCAGATAGGGTATTCGAGGAACGAGTCCTCCGGATTCCAGTCCGAGGGCATTAGGCTTGTGCCGGTTGACGGCGTCACCGCCGACACCTGCACGGATGAGACCGCCACTTGCGTTGAGGAAGTATTTCCGGATACGAGGTCGAGGAACGCGTACCTCGCCGGCGTGAACCACTACTTCTCCGGCGGCCTCCTCGACCGCTCATCCATAAAGCTAACGGCGCGTTACTACAACGACGACTGGGACATAACCTCTTATACCGGAGACGTGGAGTATTACAAGTACCTGTCGGAAGAGTGGTTGCTCCGTCTTAACTACAGGTACTATACCCAGACAGCGGCCTTCTTCGTAAAGGACAGCTACTCGTCCGTTGACGAGTTCAAGTCGTCGTCCCCTCAGCTTGAGGCGCTGGACTCGAACCTCTACGGGGCAAAGCTCGCGTATCTCTTTAAAGAGGGCGAAAAGATATCCGATACCGTAAGCCTCGGCACGATAGAAGGGAAGTACGAGTACTACACCGAGACGATCGGCGTAAACGCACATATAATAATGGCGGCGATAAGGCTTATCTTCTAAGCTCAAGACCTCTCAGGCGGGCGTCCCTTCGGGACGCCCGCCTTTTTTTGTGTCGTAACGGGTGTTTTTCCTTAGAATTTTATAAACTTGCCGCCCGCGTAACAAAACTCACCGCCAAAAATTTCATCCCCCTGTAACATAGGCAACATGCTGGCCGACTTCGTTAATTATGCTCTAATCCTGTACGCGTATAATCGGAGGCGTAAGATGAGCAGAAAAATGGATGGGAGGAACGCTATCATGACGACCGCCGGCATCTTCGAGATAATCGCGAACCTTGCGATCATTGTAACGATAGTCTCCGCTGTTTTCATGCCATAAAGCCCCCGCAAATCCGCCCGCCGCCCCCACCCCCCTTTCGGGGAGGCCCAAAAGGCCTCCCCGCCTTTTTTTCTGAGAGTTGCTATTTTCAGAGGTAGTACATGAGGATTGAAAACCGCCGGACAAACCTGATATATTTCAGTCATGGAAGGAATCATAAGACGCATACCGCTCGCCGTCACTGCGCTCATCTTCTTATCAGCGCTCATTTTTGCGTCCTTTGCGCAAGCCGGTCTTTTCACAAAAAAGACCTCCATAATGGGGACCGACCTTGAGATGACCGTATCGGCCTCTGAAGCCTCTTCGGCGGATGCCGCCTTCTCATCCGTCGAGGAAGAGATGGCGCGTATTGAAGCGCTCATGAGCGAGTGGATGGATGGGACCCCGGTCTCGGAAGTAAACCGGAGCGCGGGAATAGGGCCCGTAGCCGTCCCTGACGAGGTCTTTAAGATTATAACGGACGCCGTCCTCATATCAGAGGCGTCAGGAGGCGCGTTCGACGTCACGTGGGCCTCGATGAGGGGGCTCTGGTTGTTCACGCCTGGCAATGAAAGACTGCCGTCAAAGGATGAGGTAGACGGAAGGTTAGGGCTCGTCGATTACCGCAATATCGTGCTCGACCCCGCGAAAAAAACCGTTTACCTTAAAATGCGCGGCATGGCCATAGGGCTCGGGGCCATAGCGAAAGGCTATGCCGTCGATCGCGCGATGAAGCAGATAGCGTCGAGCGGAATAAAAGACGCGATAGTCAAGGCCGGGGGGGACATGAGGGTGCAGGGGAGGGGGCCGGATGGAGGGTCCTGGAAGATAGGCATACGGGACCCGAGGGACAAAGACAGGCTCATAGCCACGCTCGAAGTATCGAACGTCTCGATATCGACCTCCGGGGACTACGAGAGGTCCTTCATAAAAGACGGAGTCCTCTACCACCACATCATGGACCCGAAGACCGGATACCCGGCCCGCGGTACGAGGTCGGTGACCATCCTCGGCCCGGATACCGAAACGACCGACGCCCTCTCCACCGCCGTTTTCGTCCTTGGGCCGGAGGCCGGGATGGGGCTTATTAAATCCCTTAAGGGCGTCGAGGCACTTATAGTCGATTCAAACGGGCGCATCCATTCCTCGCCCGGTATTTCGCTCGGCGCTACGGTTGCCCCGGAGCGCCCCTGAGAAGGTCTTTTCCTATCCGCGCCGCCTCCGAAGGCCTCCAAAGAAGACCCCTATTGACAAAACTTTTTTTTGCCGGTATAACAAGTAAGCACTTACTTACAATCAGGGGCGTGCGGGATAATGTGCCCTTCCTGGATAAAGGCTGAAGATGACGCAGGCGACAAAAAGGTCGGTTAACAAGGCCACCAAAAGGATGTCCGGCGAGGAGAGGAAGGCCCAGATAGTCAGGGTCGCTACAGACCTCTTCGCAAAAAAGGGCTTCAAGGGCACGACCACGCGCGAGATAGCCGGAAAGGCGGGCATTTCCGAGGCCGTAATCTTCAGGCACTTTGCCAAGAAGGAAGCCCTCTACGACGCGATCATAGACTTCCATTGCTCGGACGAGCAGGGGGAGCCGGTGCTTATCGCGCTACTCAAGGAAAAAAAGGGCAGAGAGATGTTCTCGACCCTCGCCTCTGTCCTGATAGAAGAGCACCAGAAAGACCCTTCGTTCCTCCGGCTTTTTACCTACAGCGCCATCGAGAAGCACCGCCTCTCGGAGATGTTCATCAGGAAGCGCGCCCTTGCGCTCATCGAGTACCTTGAGACCCGCATAAGGGAGCTCATCAAGGAAGGCGTCTTTAAACAGACCGACCCGGCGCTCGCGGCAAGGGCCTTTATGGGCATGGTCATCCAATACAGCATCGCCCAGGAGCTCTACGGGCTCAAGAAATATTTTACGAGGCCGGTCGAGGCGGTAGTAGCAGTCTTTGTCGATATTTTCTTTGAAGGAATGCGGAGGAGATAAGATGATTCGCCATGCGCGCACAATAATCCTTTGTCTGGTCCTGCTCTCAGTATCGGTTTGTCTTTCATCCGACGCCTTTGCCGCTGAGCCGAGGCGCATAACGCTCGAAGAGGCCTGGGCGCTCGCCATAGGGTCGAATGAGGACGTGCGGATCGCCGCCGAGGGTATGAGGCAATCCGGCTTCTCGATAGCCAAGGCGACCTCTAAAATACTCCCAACGGTCACGGCCGAGGGGAGCTACACGATGTACACCGAGGAAAAGTCCTCCGGGAGTTTCGTTACCCAGCCGGAAAACGCCTCGAAGCTGGAACTCAAGGTAACACAGCCTCTGTACTCCGGCGGCAAGGAGTGGGCCTACAGGAGGCAGGCGAAATACGGGTATGAGTCCTCAAGGGAGGGGTTCGAGCTCGCGAAGGACGGAGTGGCCCTATCCACGGCAAAGTCCTATTACTCGATCCTCAAGGCCTTGCGCGACTTCGAGATAAAAAAGGCCGCCCTCAAGAGGGCGGATGAGAGGAAAAAGGTAGCCTCCGCCAGGTTCGCGGTCGGTGATGTCACGAAATCGGCGGTCCTCAGGGCAGAGGCCGAATCCGCCGGCGCAGAGGCCGAACTCATAAAGGCCAAGGAAAATTTAAGGGACTCGAAAGACAGCCTCAAGAGGCTCATAGGCGTTGACGGCGATTTTGAGGTCGTGGAGCCCTCGGCGCGTTCCTACGGCGCGGGGAGTCTCGATGAATACATCGCAAAGGCGGTGGAAGGCAGGCGCGACCTCCGGCAGGCGGCCCTTTCCGAACGGTCGGCCACGGAGGGGATTAAATACGCCAGAGGGTCGTTCTACCCGTCTTTGAAGCTCGACGGCTCTTACGCCGTAAGAGAGCAGGACCCGGAGACGACGTTCTTTCAGGCCGACAGCGCTTCTGCGACAGTCACGCTCACCTTCCCGATCTTCGAGGGGTTCCTCCGGAAGGCGGAGCTTGACGAGGCGTCGAGCAAGCTCCGGGAGGCCGAGCTTGAGAAGCTCTCGCTACGCCGTGATATCGAGGTAGAGGTGCGCGACGCCTACAACAACCTCGAATACTTCAAGGCGGTCATAAAGTCGCTGGAAAAACGCCTCTCCTTCGCCGAGGAGGACTACGCTATGGTCTTCGAACAGTTCAAGTACGGCCTGGCCACGACCGTCGACGTGATAGACGCGGACGCGAACCTGATATCGGCCCAGAGCTCGCTTTCGAACGCGAGGTACGATTCCGAATTGGCCATATTGAACCTCAAGTACGCGATTGGCGCGCTCTTTGAGGAGACTTCCAAGGCCGTCAAGCAAAACGTGCAACCGTAGCCAGGAACGCCGGTATAACAATCGAAGGAGCTTTTTTGATGAAATCCAGGACCCTCGCAACAGCCCTCCTCGCGCTCCCGCTTCTCTTAGGGGCCGGGTGTTCCGGCGAAAAACAGAAGGCGGTTAACTCGGAGAACGCGGCCGCCCCCCAGGCATTGACCGTAAAGACCGCGCTCGTGGAAGCGAAGACCGTAGAGAGGTCGGTGGACTCCGTTGGCACGCTCTTCGCCCTTGAGGAGGCTGTCGTAAGCGCGGAAGTGACCGGCAGGGTGCGCAGCATTGCGGCAGACCTCGGCGACAGGGTAAAGGCCGGGCAGGCGCTCGCCGTCCTCGACCCGACGGACTTCAGGCTCGCCTTAGACGACGCCAGGTCCGCTCACCAGACTAACGTTAAGGCGCTCGATAAGGAAAGGGCGCGTCTATCGGACGCGGATACGACGCTCAAGAGGTACGAAGAGCTCTACAAAAACGGGATGGTATCGAACAGCCAGTTCGACTCCGCCAGGACGCAGTTCGACGTCGCCAGGGCGCAGTTGAGCGAGGCAGAGGCGAGGGTAGAGCAGTCGAACGCGAAGATGGGCCTCGCGAAAGAACGGCTCGACGACGCTACTGTGAAATCCCCGATAGACGGGGAGGTTCGGGAGCGGTTCATATCAAAGGGTGAGACGATCGAGGCGAACAAGAAGGCCTTTGCCGTCGTCTCGACCGGCGTCCTTAAGTTCCGCGGGACGGTAGCTGAAACCGCTGTCCCGCAGATGAAGCCTGGGCAGGCCGTAATGATAGCCGTCGAGGCGTTTAAAGACAGGGAGTTCAAGGGCGTCTTGAAAAGGGTGAGCCCCGCGGTCGACGCCGAGACGAGGACGCTCGCCATAGAGGCGGAGGTGCCGAACGCGAAGGGCGAGCTTAAACCTGGTTTCTTCGCCAAGGCCCGGATATTCACCAAGAAGGATTCCGGAGTCCCGTTCGCCCCGGAGTCCGCCGTCTATTCGTTCGTCGGCATCACCAAGGTCTTCGTAGTGAAAGACGGGGCAGTCCGTGAAAAGACTATAAAGACCGGCGGAAGGGTAGGCTCTTCTATAGAGATAGTCGGGGACGTTTTGCCCGGAGATAAGATAGCCTCCACGAACCTCGCGAACCTTTTCGAGGGCGCGAAGGTCAATGTCGCAGAGTAGAAAAAACAGCGCATTTTAAAGGGTATAAGATGTCCCTATACGAGATATGCATAAGAAGGCCGGTCTTCGCCACGATGATAATAATGAGCCTCGTCGTCATGGGGCTCGCCTCATACAGGGACCTGGGGCTCGACATATTCCCCAAGGTCGACCTCCCCACCATTACGGTCACTACAAGGCTCGACGGCGCCTCCCCGGAAGAGATTGAGAACCAGATAACCAAGAGGGTCGAGGAGGCCGTCAACACCATAAACGGGATAGATGAGCTCCGCTCGACGACCATCGAAGGCCAGTCCCAGGTATTCGCCACCTTCAAGCTGGAGAAAAATATCGATGTGGCGGCGAACGAGGTCCGTGACCGCGTCTCAGCCGTGCTCGGGGAGTTCCCTCCGGGGACGGATTCGCCCATTATCGAAAAATTCGACCCTGACGCCGCCCCGATAATGTCGATAGTCGTCTCGGGCAAGAGGTCGCCCCGCGAGATAACCGAGATAGCCGACAAGAGGATAAAGAGACAGCTTGAGGCCATAAAGGACATAGGGGCGATAACGCTCGTCGGCGGGAGGTCTCGGGAGATACAGGTCGTCGTAGACCCGGACAGGCTCACTGCCTACAGGCTTTCCATAGCCAATGTGAAGGACGCGCTGAAGCGCCAGAACGTAGAGGTCCCCGGTGGGAGGATCACCTGGGAGGCGCGGGAAGAGGGCCTGCGCACCATGGGCAGGATTGAGAAGTCGGAAGAGTTCAATGACCTCATAGTCGCCGACTTCAAGGGCTCTCCCGTCCGTATAAGGGACATCGGCTACGCGACGGACGGCGAAGAGGAGCCGAGGACCGTTTCAAGGCTTAACGGCAAGAACGCGGTCTCCGCCCTCATAAGGAAGCAGTCAGGCACGAACACCGTCCAGGTGGTGGAGAGCGTTAAGGCCAGCTTATCGGAGATAAGGTCGACGCTACCGCCGGATATCGAGATACAGGTCGTCATAGACCAGTCGAAGTTCATAAAGAGCGCGGTCGCGCAGGTAGAGGAGCACCTGGTCCTCGGCTCTATACTCGCCTCCATCATCATACTCCTCTTCATAAGGGACTTCCGGACCGCGTTTATCGCGGCGTTAGCGATCCCGTCCTCCATCATAGGCACGTTCACTATCTTGAAGTACATGGGCTTTACGCTGAACAACATGACGTTGCTCGCGCTCTCCGTCTGCACGGGCATAGTCATAGACGACGCTATCATCGTCCTTGAAAACATATTCAGGCACATGGAGGAGGAGAAGAAGAGCGCGTTCGACGCGGCCATCCAGGGCACGAAAGAGATAGCGCTGGCCGTCATGGCTACGACCCTATCCCTCGTCGTCATATTCCTCCCGGTGGCGTTCATGTCCGGCCTCGTCGGAAGGTTCTGGAAGAGCTTCGGGTTGACCGCCGCCTTCGCCATAATGATCTCGCTCCTCGTCTCGTTCACGCTTACGCCGATGCTCGCGTCCCGCCTCTTAAAGCTCAAACATAACGGGGAGAAGGCTGAGAAGAAGTCGTTTCTTTACTCGCGGATGGAATCCGGCTATCTCCGGATGCTCAAGTGGTGCCTGAACCACAGGGCCGTATCGGTCATCATTGCGCTGGCCATACTCTACTCCGTCGTCCCGCTCGCCAAAATGTCGAAGGCCGAGTTCGTCATCGACGACGACATGAGCGAGTTCGAGGTGATAGTGGAGACGCCTCCGGGCTCGTCGCTTGAAAAGAGCGACGCGATATTAAGGTCCATCGAGACGGAGATAGCGAAGATCCCGGAGGTCGAAAAGGTCTTCACTAACATAGGCGTGCGCGGCCAGTACATGACGAACGTGACCGACGCCTCCATCTACGTGGGATTGAAACACATGTCGCAAAGGGAGCGCACCCAGAGCGAGATAATGCAGGAGGCGCGCGCCCTCATGAAGAGGTTCCCGGGCCTGCGCACAGGCGTCCAGACCATAAACCTCATATCAGGCGGCGGCTTCAAGTCTACCCCCTTTAACCTTATCGTCCGGGGGCCGGAATTAAAGAAGCTCGACGAGTACTCCGGCGAGGTAATAAAGAGGCTCTCCGCCATACCGGGCTTTGTGGACACCGACACCGGGCAGGCTCTGCGCCATCCGGAGGTCCAGGTCCACATCGACAGGAAAAAGGCCTCCGACCTCGGCGTCAAGGTGGAGGCTATCGCGTCGAGCCTCCGGACGATGGTAGGCGGCGAGAAGGTAACGCTCTACAGGGAAGGCGACGAGCAGTATAACGTGAGGCTCCGCCTGAAGGATAACTTCAGGAAGGACTCCTCGGTAATCGAAGAGCTCACCGTCCCGAACAACCAGGGGAGGCTCGTCAAGCTCAACAACTTCGCCGTCCTCACCCCGGGCGTCAGCCCCGGACAGATAGACAGATACGCGCAGGGGAGGCAGATAACGGTAATATCGAACCTCCACGGGAAACCGCTCGGCGAGGCGATGACCGACGCGAACCGCGTAGTTGCCGGGCTCAACATGCCCTCCGAGTACTCGACGAACTTCCTCGGGCGCGGCAAGCTCATGCAGGAGACCTTCCAGAACTTCCTCATCGCGTTCGTCCTGAGCCTCATATTCATATACATGGTGCTGGCGGCGCAGTTCGAAAGCTTCATCCACCCGGTCAGTATCATGATATCGATATTCCTGTCCATTCCCTTCGGGATACTCTCGCTCATAATAGCCGGGAACTCCATAAACATCTACAGCGTCATGGGGCTCTTCATACTCATCGGCGTCGTCAAAAAGAACGCGATACTGCAAATTGACTACACGAATACGCTACGCGCGCGCGGGATGGACAAATACGCCGCGCAGATGCTCGCCAATAAAGTAAGGCTCCGCCCGATCCTCATGACGACCTTCGCCATCATCGCTGGGATGTTGCCAGTAACCTTAGGTAGCGGCGACGGGTCCGGATCGAGGGCCTCGATGGCGATAGTCATAGTCGGGGGGCAGGCGCTCTGCCTGCTTGTTACGCTCCTCATCGTCCCGGTCTTCTATTCTGTATTCGACGATCTGAGCGGACTCAAGTTGTTCAGAAGATTAAGGTACCCGTTCAAGAGAAAAGCCCCTGCCGAGGCCCTTTAAAAAAAATCAACGCCTCGTGCATCCGAGTGGGCCGAGTTCGAGGGGCGCTTAAAGTCAAATGAGTTTTTTTTGAGGTCACATATGACGGCGCTTGATTATTCATGACTAAGATCATATAATTAGATGAGAAAGTTGGCTATATTAGTAATATATTAAGACCCAAGGAGGAAGATAATGTCTGCGGAAAGCATAACTGGCGACATGACCACCGGAGAAGTAACGACGAGGTGGCCGGCTACCAAGGCGGTATTCTCGAAGCATTTTGGCTCAGGGTGCTTCACATGTCCCGCATTCGGCGGTGAGCCTATATCAATGGCGTGCGCGATGCACTCAACCGACGTCAACATGTTCGTGGGCGAGTTGATCGAGGCCGCGAAGTCGGACGAGGCAAAAGTCTGAATATTTAACAGGTCTTTTCAGATAACCTCTTAGGGGCAGGCTTAATAAGCCTGCCCCTTTCATTTTACCTCTCTTCATCTTTTCGATATAAGCGTTTCACCCATGAGGCTTTGTTTCATGGGTGAAAAATGTTTCTTTTTTGAAAATATTACGTAATATGCTGATTTTATTGATTTTATCGAAATAATCCTGTTTTTTTTTTCATTTTTGAAATATAGCATAAGGTATGTGAAATGGCCTGCCTCTAAATATAGCAATAAAAACAAATAGTTATGGTCAGCAGGGTTCTTTGGCACCATTTATGCAAATAAAGAATGCAGGCTGGTGTTAATAGAGTGCAATCAGGGGAGGTGGACAAAGTGACGATAGGGGCTCTGGAGTTGTTGATAGAGGTATCGGTCATCATAATGGCGGGGATCATGGGTGTAGGCCCCCTCGTCGTTGTAGCTTAATCAGTGAGAAAGGAGACAAATATGCACAAGTACAGGATAGGGACGATTGAAATAATAGCGATATTCATGAGCATCCTGGCGGCGACGCTCATATCGAGGCTTGCGTTGTCATGAGGGCGCTGACCGGGCACATGAGGACGCTGGAGAAGATGATGAAGGGACGGATACTTTGGATGGAGGCGGTATCACTCGGCCTCGGCATACTCGCCCTTGTCTCGATGACCCTTCTTCAATCAGGCGGTGTCATAGGTTGACGGACCGCGAAAAAGTATTCGTCCTTTAACGAGGCCTTAATATTGGCCATGTATAATGGTCACTGTAACAAACGAAGGAGGTAAATATCATGAGACAGAGATTCTTTCAGATTGTAGAAGCGGCCGCCCACCTGGCGATAGTGACGGCGATAATAGCGGCGGTGGTGAGATAGAGCGTTTACGCGGGCCTGACGGCTGGGCCCGTTTGCATAAGACCCCGCAATCAATCCCATCAACTCACCCTCCTCAAAACGCTCTCCTCTAAACCCCTGTAAGGGTCAGGCCTTACAGGGGTTTTTCTTTGCTTAAAAATTGTTATTTTTCCCGACCTTGCCAAAAATACCTGATTTTTGTTTATATTGCTCTAAAATGCAACAAGTGTTCCTTAAATGAAACATTTGCCGTTGATTTTTCAGGGGGAGAGCCATATAATATACGAAGAGTATATCCTCCGGAGGTCCGTCAATGGAAGCGTCTGACGTAAACAACAACGAAGATAACCTCATAAGCTTGAACAGCGACGCGATCCTGAACAGCATAGCCGACGGGGTAGTTGTCATAGGGCTGAACCACAAGATACTCTTTGTGAACAGGGCGGCAAAGGAGATACTGGGGAGGGCCGGGGCCGACGAACTCCTTAACTGCGCGAAGTGCAGCGACGTCATGGGCCACTCTGCCTGCACATTCGGTTGCCTGATAAACACAACCATCAAGACCGGAGAGCACTTATATAACTACGAGGCTGTTTTCGAGAACGGCGACAGGAAGGTCACGCTCTCCATCAATACCGCGCTCCTTAAGGACAAGAACGACAACGTCATCGGCGGCATAGAGATATTCAGGGACGTTTCTCTCATAAAGGAATTGAAGGACGAGCTCAAGGGAAAGTACTCCTTTGAGAACGTCGTCGGCAAGGACCACAAGATGCACGAGGTCTTCGAGCTCTTGAAAGAAGTCGCGCCGACAAAGGCGACGGTCCTGATAGAGGGCGAGACCGGGACAGGCAAGGAGCTCATAGCGAACGCCATACACCACAACTCACCGCGCTCTAACGGGCCTCTCATAAAGGTCAACTGCGCGGCGCTCTCCGAAGGCCTCCTTGAGAGCGAGCTCTTCGGCCACGTAAAAGGGGCCTTCACAGGCGCTATCGCCGACAAGCTCGGCAGGTTCGAAATGGCCGACGAGGGGACGATATTTTTGGATGAGATAGGCGACATAACACCGCACACCCAGCTCCGGCTTCTCCGCGTCCTCCAGGAAGGCGAATTCGAGCGCGTAGGCGGCACGAAGACGATAAAGGTAAACGTCCGCGTCATCGCGGCCACGAACAAGGACTTGAAGGCTGAGGTAAGGAGGGGGGAGTTCAGGGAAGACCTCTATTACAGGCTTAAAATAGTCCCCATACAACTCCCATCGCTCCGTGAGAGAAAAAAAGACATACCTCTGCTTGTCAGGCACTTTATCGAGAAGTTCAACCGGGAGATGGGCATGGGGATAACGAACGTCTCCCCCAACGCGATGGAACTGCTGATGGAGTACGACTACCCCGGGAACATCAGGGAGCTTGAGCACGTCATCGAGCACGCCTTCGTGCGTTGCCAGGGTAAGACGCTCTCCACTGAGCACTTCCCGAAGGACATACAGGAGCTCAAGGGCAGGGGGGCGCTACGCGGCTCGATACGGGAGCCTGAGCCATTGAAGGCGTTTGAGAGGGAGGTAATACTTAACGCCCTTGATGAAACCGGATGGAAGTACAGCGAGTGCGCCCTGCTCCTTAAGATGAGCAGGACGACGCTCTGGAGGAGGATGAAGGAATTGAAGATAGAGAAGGGGAGATAGCGCGCACCAGCGTGAACGCGGAGCAGTGGACCCTGCGGTCGGCGGCCCGCAATTGTTTTAAGGTGATCATGTAAGCTGGACAAGACGGACAAGGCGTTGTTTTCAGTCATGTATGTACATGATTATCCAAGAAAAAATATCCATTTAGGTTTTATTTAAAATAGGAGTTGACATTTCTTTAAAAGTTTGCAATATTGTAATTAAGCGTTTTAAACCACACGACAGACCACACACCTCGAAACCACTCAACAGACAACCACATCTCGTCCCGATCCCTTGCTTATTATGGATTCAAGGCGGTTTTTTGTCTTCGTCCGCCATTGAGCTTTCCCTTAAAGGGTCCTCCAATATGGCCACTGCCCATCTTAAACTTTTAAGCAGGTTCCTCTTCGGAGGCGAGACCAGGTTCGATGGGTCCTGCAAAAAGTCCCTTGAGGCGGCGTTCTCATCCGTCATCAAGAGGCAGGAGGAGAACTCATCGAGGTTGCCGGACCTCGATGGCATGAAGGCCGGTCTTAAGTCTGATAGGGAATCCTCGGTCGGAAACGAGGGACTCCTTGAGATGGCCGTTGAAAACCTCGAAAAAAACAGGTTCAAGGTAGTCGTCGCCGGTTCTCTGGAAGAGGCCTTCGATGCGGCCGTCTGCGCCATAGGCGCCGAAAACTTCGTCGTCAAATCCAAATCGAACATCACCAAGGAGATGCGGCTCGTCGAGAGGCTCTCTGAATCGGGTATTGAGACCGTCGAGACCGACATAGGCGACAGGGTCCTTCAACTCTCCGGTGAGAGGCCATCGCATCCGACGGGGCCGGTCAGTCACCTCGGGAGGGATGCCATATCCGGGATAATAAGCGACGCCTCTGGCATCGACGTACCTGCCGACCCGGAGACGATCGTCGGTTTTCTCAAGACAGAGATCAGGGACGCGATAGGAAAGGCGCGCGTAGGCATAACCGGCGCAAACGCCATAACGGCATCCGAAGGCTCGGTCGTCATCATACACAACGAAGGCAACGTCGCCGAGGTCTCGCGCCTCGAAAAACACATCATCATCGCGGATTCGAACAAGATATACGAAGACCTCGCCTCCGCCCTCAACATGGTAAAGCTCCAGACATACTATGCGACAGGCTCTGTCACCACCGCCTACATCAACATAATCTCAGGTCCGAGCAGGACCGCCGACATTGAAAAGAAGCTCTTCTACGGCGTACACGGGCCTAAAGACGCCGTCGTCATTATCGTAAAGAGGGGCGTTCAAGCGGAATGGCTGAAGGAGAGCCAATACTGCATAGGTTGCGGGGGCTGTCTCCTTGAATGCCCGGCGTACCTCGAAAAAGGGCCGTTGTTCGGTAGCGCGCACAAGCAGGGGGGCATAGGCGTCATAGATTCCGCGATAAAGGAAGGCATGGAGGCCGCTTACGATAACGGCCTCTATTCGTGCCTCAAATGCGGCCTATGCAAAGAGAACTGCCCTGTCTCGATAGATACTCCCCGGATGATAGGGAGGCTCAAGGAAGAGGCCGCAAATAATGACAGGCTCAAAAAAAGGCTCAGGCCTTTGAGGTTGGTAGCCAACTCAGTAACGCTCGCGGCAAACGCCAGGGGCGTGCTTGGCGCGTTTTCCACAAAAGGAAAAAAGACCGCCTATTTTCCCGGGTGCGTCACAACAGTAAATACCCCGGAGATAAGGGACGCGGCGATAAAAGTGATTGAATTCGCGCGCGGGCAGAGACCTTCCGTCATAGAGGGCTGTTGCGGCGGCGCGTGGGACTCATTCGGGTTCGCCGAAGAGCGTGAGAAGGGGTTCGACGAATTCAGCAAACGGGCCGAAGAGAGCGGCGCGGAGGAGATAATCGTCTCATGCCCGCACTGTTACGAGATACTTATGGAGAGGGGCGAGAGGCTTGAAACGCACGGGGTTTTGCGCGTGCTCCGGTTTAGCGAGGCCGTAGGCGGCGCCGAGTTTGCGGTAAGTGATAAAGGCCTTAAGGCCGCTTACCATGATTCGTGCGTCTTCGGGAGGAGATACGGCGTCTTTGATGAGCCGAGGGAGGCGCTGAAGAAGGCCGGGGCGCGGATAGTACCGATGGAAAGGGAGAGAGAGAAAGCCCCCTGTTGCGGCTTTCCGCTCATATTGAGAGAGCCGCTCTCCGCCGGCCCCATAGCCCAGAAAGTCGCGGACTCGGCGATCTCCGCAGGCGCCGAAAAGCTCATAACGAGCGCGTGCCCGGGCTGTTATTACGCGATGAAGAGGACCTCGGGGATAGAGGTCGAGGACATAAGCGTTTATCTCTCAAAAAAAATAATCAAGAGGAAAGAAATTTTATGATGAGAGTGCCTTTTGGGACTATTTCGGTTACTGAACGGGCGAAGGGCCTTGTCATGGACGCGCTCGCGTCTAAGAGGTTATCGAGCGGGAGGCTCGTAAGGGAGTTTGAAAAAAGGTTCGCCTCCATCATGGGCGCGAAAGAGGGGGTGGCTGTCAGCACCGGGACAGACGCCGACACATTGGCGCTTGCCGTCCTCTACGACTTCGGGGCAAAAAGGGGGGATGAGGTGATCGTCCCTGCGCTATCCTTCGTCGCCACCGGAAACGCCGTCCTCCAGGCCGGCTTCACCCCGGTCTTCGTGGACATCGACAGGCGCACCCTCAACATAGACCCCGCGCTTATAGAAGAGAGGATAACAGGAAGGACCCGCGCGATAATGCCGGTGCACCTCATGGGAAAGCCCGCCGACATGGACCCGATAATGAAGCTGGCGCAGAAGTACGGCATCTTCGTGATAGAGGACGCGGCAGAGGCCCACGGCGCGGTCTACAAGGGAAGGAAAGTCGGGACCATCGGCGACATGGGGGCGTACAGCCTCTATGTGGCGCACATAATCTCCACCATCGAGGGCGGCATGGTGATAACCGACAGGGCTGACTTCGCCGAGGTCTTGAGGTCGCTCCGGTCGCACGGCAGGGCCTGTAAGTGCGAGAGCTGCGTACTGAACATCAATTCAGGCTACTGCACAAAGAGGTTCGCAAAGGGAGGCGGCGAAGACATCCGCTTCCAGTTCGAGCGCATAGGTTTTTCCGCAAAGATGAACGAGCTTGAGGCGGCTATCGGCCTCGGCAACCTCGACATATTCGGTGACATTCTCTCGAAGAAGCGCAGGAACCTCCTTTCGATGATGGAAAAGTTCCAGGGGTTCGAGCCCTTCCTATACACGATCGAAGAGGAGGAAGGGGAGGAGATAGGCCCCCACGGTTTTCCGATAATACTCAGGGAAGACGCCCCGTTTACGAGGAACCAGCTCGTCGACCACATGGAAAAGTCCGGCATAGACACGCGTAACCTCTTTCTGTCAATGCCGACGCAGTGTCCGGGTTTTAACTTCCTCGGGCACAGGGAGGGCGAGTACCCCGGGGCCGAGTACATCGGCAGGAGCGGCATACATATTGGCGTCCACCAGGAGATAGGCGAAGAACAGATCGAGTACGTAATGGAGACGATCTCGAATTTTCTTACCGTAAATACGTAATCGCTTCACGAAGGTTTTTCATTTTCCATCCTTGACGCAACACACGCCGGAAGCATGGCGTCCACCTGGAATACTCATCCCGCTCTCATCTCGTTTCGCACCCCGGCGCAGATTTATCCTGTATATAAAAAAGCGGATTTTACCCGCAATTCAGTTTGTATATCTGCATCTGCATACAGATGGGGAGCAATGGGCTCAATAAAAGAAGCGATAGTCCTCGCCGGTGGGTTCGGCACCAGGCTCAAAAGCGTCGTCAAGGACCTGCCCAAGCCGCTCGCTGAGGTCTCGGGGAGGCCCTTCCTGCATTATGTCCTCGATAACCTGAGGAATGGAGGCGTTGAGAAGGCGTTGCTATCGGTAGGGTACATGCATAACCGCGTCATAGACGCGATAGGCACCGAGTTTAAAGGCATGGAGATAGATTACGTGATAGAGGACGCCCCGCTCGGGACCGGCGGCGCGATCAGGGAGGCCCTTAAGTCCGCGCGCTCGAAGGACGTCGTCGTGGTAAACGGCGACTCCATCCTTTTGGGCGCCCTCAACCCCATGAGCTGGTTCCATCACGACGAGATGGCCTCGATAACTATCGCTGTGAAATTCGTTCCTGACACCGCGAGATACGGCGCGGTCACTGTAAACAACGGGAGGCTCGCACGCTTCAACGAGAAAAACACAGCCGGGCCGGGCTACATAAACACCGGGGTCTATATCATCGACAGGAGGCGCGCGGAGGTCATGGGCGTTCAACTCGATAATTTTTCGTTTGAAACGGACTTTCTTATGAAAAACCCGAGGGGCGTCTTCGCATACAAGACCGACGCATACTTTATAGACATAGGCGTACCCGAGGACTACCTGAGGGCCGAGGACGAGCTCGTCTTTCAAATTAACGGAGGGTCGAATGATAATCTCGCGCACCCCGCACAGGATATCCTTTTTCGGCGGCGGCACTGATTATCCATCATGGTATCTCGAGCACGGTGGAAAGGTCTTAGGCGCCGCCATCAACAAGTACTGCTACATAACATGCAGGGAACTGCCGCCGTTCTTCAAGCACAGGCACAGGATAGCGTACTCCAGGGTCGAGACCGTGAACCATGTGGACGAGATACAGCACCCATCGGTTAAATGCACGCTCAAGGACCTCGGCATTCAAAAGGGCCTTGAGATACACCACGACGGCGACATCCCGGCCCTTTCAGGCATGGGGTCGAGCTCGGCCTTCACCGTCGGCCTCATAAAGACGCTCTACGCCCTCGAAGGCAGGTTAATACTCAAAGAGGAGCTGTCCTTGAAGGCCATCCACATCGAGCAGGAGATAATAAAGGAAAACGTGGGCTCCCAGGACCAGGTATGGGCCGCATACGGGGGTCTGAACACCATAGAGTTCCTCAGGAACGGCAGGATAATCGTCGAGCCCGTTATCATGAACGAGGAGAGGCTCCGGGCTTTTGAAGCCAGGTTCATGCTCTTTTACACCGGAAGGGCGCGCTACGCCTCTGAAATTGCCAGGGAACAGATAGAGAACACCTCCAAGAACAAGCGCGACCTCCACGAGATAAGGAGGCTTGTGGACGAGGCCGAAGAGATACTCACCTCAGGCGGAGAGTTTACGGACTTCGGCAGGTTGCTTAACGAGACATGGCTACTTAAGAAAAAGCTCTCGCAAAAGATAACCAGCCCCGAGATAGACGACCTCTACGCTACTGCCATCAGGAACGGCGCCGTCGGAGGCAAACTCCTCGGCGCGGGCAACGGCGGCTTCATGGTCTTCTACGTGGAGCCCTCGGACCAGAAAAGGGTAAGAGAGGCGCTCGCAGGCTTTTTGCATGTGCCGTTCAGGTTCGACTTCAACGGCTCGGAGATCATGGTCTACAAGCCGGACTTCTATAACTACAACGGCTCGCAGGCCGAAGGCATGGAGCGCGCGTGGGCGTGATGGAGTATGCAGACATGAGGACGCGAAGCAATGAGGTGATCGGGTGAAGGCGCTTTTTGCGGTTGCTGATGGAAATGTGATCGGCGCCTCTATTTATAGAAAGCGGCTGTGAAGGGATTTTTTTTAGAGATTTGGCGCTGACGGTCTTTTTAAAACTTTCAGGACAGGAGAGCCTTGCAGATGAACTACAATATCCTGGTCACAGGCGGCGCCGGGTATATCGGCTCCACGCTCGTGCCTGAGCTTCTCCGGCTCGGGCACCATGTCACGGTGCTCGACAACTTCATGTTCGCTCAGAACTCGCTCCTTGAGTGCTGCGCCAGCGAGAGGTTCAATGTCGTAAGGGGGGACTCAAGGGACGAGGAGGTATTAAGGCCGCTCGTAAAGGGCGCGGACTATGTCATTCCTCTCGCCGCTCTCGTAGGCGTGCCGCTCTGCTCAAGGGATAAGATAGGCACCGTCACGACGAACCGCGACGCGGTCGCGACTATCATAAAGCTCCTCTCAAGGGACCAGCGGATAATAATCCCCACGACGAACAGCGGGTACGGCATAGGGCGCCACGGCGTAGCCTGCACCGAGGCCACGCCCTTAAACCCCATTTCCCTCTACGGCAGGACAAAGGTAGAGGCGGAGGCGCTCGCGCTCGGGCGGGGCAACTCTATAAGCCTCCGGCTCGCGACAGTATTCGGCATGTCGCCGAGGATGAGGATAGACTTGCTTGTCAACGACTTCACGTACAGGGCGGTAAGGGAAAAGTTCGTCGTAGTCTTTGAAGGCCATTTCAAGAGAAATTACATCCACGTGCGCGACGTCACCGGGGCGTTTATTCACGCGATAGACAACTTCGACAGGCTCCGTAACGAGGCCTACAACGTCGGACTCTCAGATGCAAACCTCTCAAAGATCGAGCTCTGCGGAAGGATAAAGGACGTCGTCGGCGATTTTTACTTTGTCGAGGCGTCTGTTGGAGAGGACCCTGACAAACGCGACTATATCGTCTCGAACGAAAAGATAGAAAAGACAGGCTACAAGGCCGCCTTCACGCTTGAGCGCGGCATACGGGAGCTCGTCAAGGGGTACAAGATAGTCCTCAATAGCAGGTACGGGAATGTTTAGCCAAAAATCGAAGATATACGTGGCGGGGCACGAGGGGCTCATCGGCTCCGCGATAATAAGAAGGCTTCAGGCGGACGGTCATAGGAACATCGTCACGCGCAAAAGAGGCGAGCTCGACCTGATTGATTCATTCAAAGTCGACGAATTCTTCAGGGCCGAAAAGCCGGAGTTCGTCTTCCTCGCCGCCGGGAGGTCCGGCGGCATAGTCGCAAATATCGCCTACCCTTCGAGCTTCCTCCACGAAAACATCTCCATACAGGACAATGTCTTCGAGGCCGCCGAAAGGCACGGGGTCACGCGGCTCGTATTCTACGGGTCGTCCTGCATGTATCCCGTAAGCTCGCCGCAACCGATATCCGAGGAGTACCTTATGACCGGCCCGATCGAGAAGACGAGCGAGCCATACGCCGTGGCCAAGATCGCCGGGGTCGTCGCCTGCAGGGCATACAACAACCAGTACAGGTCGAAGAGGTTCATAGCCCTTGTGCCGAACTCGGTCTACGGGCCAAACGACAACTTCAGCCTTGAGAGCTCCCACGTGATGGCGGGCCTCCTCCGCAGGTTCCACGAGGCAAAGACCGAGGGCGCGCCGAGGATTCACCTCTGGGGGACCGGCAACCCGAGGAGGGAGTTCATGCACGCCGACGACGCCGCGTCCGCTTCCGTATTCGCAATGCTCAATCACGACAAACTTGAGAACACGCATTACAACATAGGGACAGGCGAAGACAGCTCCATAGCCGAGCTCGCCTACATGATAGCCGGGACAGTCGGGTACAAAGGCGAGGTAGTCTGGAACACGGCGAGGCCCGACGGAGCCATGCGGAAGATCCTTGACTCCAGCAGGTTCTCGTCATTGGGATGGAGGCCGGTAGTGACATTGCATGACGGAGTAAGATCAACCTACGAGTGGTTCCTTGCCTCCGAGTACGCCAGGGCGCTTATATGAGGGCGCCTGATCTCGCGGTGATAGAGAACGGAGCGGCCATCGTTCCGGAGGATATAGCCCTTGAGATATACAGGCGTATCTGCCGGACCCGAATCTTCGAGGAGGGGCTCATAAAGGCGGTTAAAGACGGGTTCGTGACCTCTCCTGTCTATCTCTCCTCAGGGCAGGAGTCGATAGCCGCCGCGCTGTCGGTCGCCGTGCCGGGTCCGGTGATATTCGCCCAGCACAGGTGCCACGGGGTCTATCTTTCATACGGCGGGGACCCTGTAAAACTCCGGGACGAGTTGATGGGGCTCCCGACAGGGACGAGCGGCGGCAGGGCGGGCTCAAACTGCGTCCAGTGCCATGAAAACGGCGTTGCCATGCACGGGCACCACGGCCTCATCGGAGAGAACGTCCCCTTAGCCGTCGGTTACGCGCTTGCATCCAAAAAGTCCACGCTCGCCATTTTTGGAGACGGCGCGGCAGAGGAGGACTACGTGCTCTCATCCCTCGGTTTCGCCGCCACGCATAGGCTTCCGGTCCTTTTTGTATGCGAGGACAACAACCTCTCGATACTGACCGCCGTCGAGACGCGCCGCTCGTGGAAGGTCTCGAAGGTGGCAGACGCCTTCGGGATGGAAGCCGAAGACCTCTCGGACGACCCGTGGACTATATATCTCAAGGCCAAAGAGCTTGTGAAGAAAACCCCCGCGCTCATGAACATCCATACATGCAGGGCCAACTGGCATGTGGGCGTCGGTACGGACGGCCCTGCCGAGTGGGACAGGTTTTCAGATGTAAGGAACGCACTTAAGGGCGCGGGCCTCTGGGATAAGGCGCAGGCGATAGAAGGGGCCGAAAGGCTCTCCATGGAGAAGGTATGGGAACAAGGACAGTTGCGGAGACTATCAGGGAAATAACGAGTGCGCACCTCGAAGGCGGCGGTATGCTCCTGGGCGAATCCATCTCAGCCGTCGGGTGGGTGAACAATACGGTCCCTGACGCGCCGAATATCGTGGAGCTCCCAATGACAGATGTCGCCGGCGCCGGCATTGCGGTCGGGGCCGCGCTCGCGGGGAGGAGGCCGATATTCGTTGTGAGGTTCCAGGACTTCTTGATTCTGAACGGGAGCCCGCTCATATTCTATGCGGCGAAGCTTAAGGACCTCCACGAAAAATCGGCCCCAATATTCGTAAGGGCGATAGCCGCCGAAGGGATCGGGCCGGTGCACTCTGGCGTCCTGCACAGCCTGTTCATGCACTTTCCGGGTTTCAGGGTTGCGTCCCCGATGACGCCGGGCGAGTACGAAGAGGTATGGCGGGGTTATATGGATAACGACGACCCGTTTATATGTAGCGAGCACAGGGCGTCATACTCGAATAAAGACGATCTACCCGATGAAATAGCGGCAGGCGCGGATATTACCATCTACGCGATATCATCAACCAGGTTCGAGGCGAAAAAGGCGGCAAGGCTCCTTAAAAACGAGGGTGTGCGGTGTAATGTAGTCAACATAGTCTGGCTGAAACCATTCACACTCACAAAGAGAATCACAGAGCCGTTAAAAGAGAGCAGGATAGGGCTGGTCGTGGACCCTGGGCATGAGATAGCCGGGGCGTCGGAGTCGATAGCATATTCTCTGATGATAAATACCGGCTTTCCCGTAAAGGCGTTGGGGCTTGAGGACCGCACCAAGTGCCTCTGCCAGCCTCTCCAGAACAGGGCGCCCGAGGCCGGGAGGATCGCTGAAGCCGCAAAAGAACTGCTTGCAGGCACCGGGCGCGTATTCACCTGAGCCATGCGGCATGGTATTTCTGCCGCGTTCCGAAGACAACCACAGAAGGGGTATATATGACGAAGAGAGCTGTCATAATCACAGGGCCGAATTTTCAGGATGAGGAGTTCATCTACCCGTTCTACCGGCTCCAGGAGGCGGGTTACAAGGTGGACGTCGCTGTAAAGGACAAGGAGCCGGTAAGGGGCAAGTACGGCGTCCCGGCAAGGCCGACTGTGGACGTCAAGGACTTAAGGGAGGAGGACTACGACATCGTCGTCCTCCCGGGAGGGCATGAGGCTCCGGACAGGGTGAGGCAGATGAAGGAGGTCTTAAGTTTCGTAAAGGCGATGGACGATAAAAAGAAGATAGTCTCGTCCGTCTGCCACGGGCCGTGGATAATGATCTCTGCGAGGATCGTCCGCGGTAGGAAGGTCTCCGGCTATATCGCCATAAAGGACGACATAGTTAACGCAGGGGCTGAGTACGTGGACGCGCCTGTCGTCGTCGACGGCAACTTCGTCACCTCGCCCCACTACAAGTACAACGGCGACTGGATGCGCGAGACCGTAAGGCTCGCAGAGGCTGACGCGCTAAATGGATAAACAAGACCGCATATTCGTCGCCGGCCACCAGGGGCTGATCGGGTCTGCGATAGCAAGGAGGCTTGAGCGCGATGGGTATCCTAACGTCATAACGCGCACCCGCGCGGAGCTTGACCTGAAGGACCAGTCGCAGGTTTCTGCCTTCTTCGAAAAGGAGAAGATAGACTTCGTCTTCTTTGCCGCGGCGAGGATCGGCGGCATCTTCGCCAACAACACATACAGGGCGGAGTTCATATACGAGAACCTCCTCATGGAGGCCAATGTCATACACAACGCCTTCATAAACGAGGTCAAAAAGCTCGTTTTTTTCGCCTCGGCGGACGTCTACCCGAGGGCGTGTCCACAGCCTGCGAAAGAAGAGTGTCTCTTGTCCGGTGTACTCGAATCGACATGCGAGCCGTTTGCAATAGCCAAGATCGCGGGCATCAAGCTCTGCGAATCGTACAACAGGCAGTACGGGACAGACTTCGTCGTTGTCATCCCGCCGAACGTATACGGGCCGAACCAACGCTATGACGTCATGAACTCGCAGGTCCTGCCCTCTCTAATAAAGAGGGTGCACGAAGCCAAGGTAACCGGCGCAGAAGAGGTCGTAATCTGGGGGAGCGGCGAGCCTGTAAGGGACTTTCTATTCGCTGATGACGTCGCTGACGCATCCCTCTTCGTCGTAAACGATTACGCGGGTAACGAGGTCTTCAATATCGGCACCGGAGCAGGCACGACGATCCGAAACCTCGCGGAGGCGATAAAGGGCGCGACGGATTACCCCGGCCGCATCATATTCGACAAGACGAGGCCAGACGGCGTAGCCAAAAAGCTCCTCGACGTAGCTAAGATAAACGCGCTCGGGTGGCGTCACAGGACCGCGCTTGAAGACGGCGTCAGAGTCACCTACGAATCATTCCTTAAAGAGATGGAAAGGTCGAAGGTGAGGACGCTTAAGGTCTCCAAGATAGAGCCGTCTCCCAAGGACGTCGACGTAATCGAGGAGAGAAAAAAGCCGGTTAGCACACCTGGCCAGCCCGTCACATACAAAAACACGGTCGTCATAAAGCCCTGGGGGCACGAGTTCCTTATGTTCGAGAACGAGTGCACGGCGGTCTGGTTCCTGTACATAAAGAGCGGCCATTCGACTTCTATGCACTGCCACCCGAGGAAAAAGACGTCTCTCATATTGCTTAACGGCAGGGCGATGTCGAACACCTTCAGGAACAGGAGGTTCATAAAGGGCGGAGACGCGCTCATAATGGAAAAGGGCGTTTTCCATTCGACAAAAGCCCTCTCAGGCGAAGGTATCTGCATACTTGAAATTGAGACGCCGCCGGACAAGACCGACCTCCTCCGGCTCGAGGACCGCTACGGGAGGGAACGCTCAGGCTATGAGGGGATCTCTGAGATGCAGACTACAAACCTCGAAAAATACGACTACTTCTCTTTTGACGAGCCTGAGAGATTCGAGCGGCACTCCTTCTCAAAGGGAAAGTTTTCAATTTCCTTTGAGGTCTTCGCCGATGACGGCGAGTTCAAAAAGCACTTCAAATCGCACGACAACGAGCTCTATACCGCGTTAAGGGGGATGGTCCTCGACAGGAACGGCTCAGCGGTACTCGATATTGGCGACACACAGAACTCCAACGCCTTCACAAGCGCGGGAGGGTTACGCATTCCCGGTAAAGCCGTAATACTCAAGACCATGACGCGCGAGTAGGGGCCGTGGGGCCGGGGGGAGAGTGGGGAGGAAGGCGATATGGGGCGTGGAGGACGCAAGGGCTTAAAGTAACAGGGCGCGGTGGTCACTTAAGGAAACTCTGATTAATCGTGTTCTGTTGTCATTCCGAGAGAGCACAGCGACCGAGGAATCTTATAACCGCTTGATTTCCTTTGACACAAGATTTCTCGCCACGCTCGAAGTGACAGAAAAAAAGAATAAATCAGAGGTTCCTTAATAATTATCTGTAAAATTCCGCTAATCGCGGGTAGTTCGACAATACGTCATATTGGATAAATATGGAAAACTGGCCGTTCCACTCAAACAACGAGGCCGCGATAATCGCGCGCTCTGACAATGTCGCAGTAGCGAAAAGGCCGATTGAGCGCGGCTCGATAGTTCGTCTTAACGGTTTCGAGATAAAGGTCGCGCAGGGGATGCAGGCCGGGCAGAGGTTCGCCATCAGGGACATTAAGGAAGGAGAACTCCTCAACCAGTACGGCTGGCCTTTTGGCGTATCAAGGGGGATTGGAATGGGGGAGTTCGTCAGTCCCGGTCTCATGAAAAGGCATCACTCCGATATAAGGGACCTGGCCGAGAGGAGGCTCGACACCTTGAAGGGCGTAAGCAGGTTCGCGCCCCCTGAGTTTGCGGACACCGGAAGGACTTTCGACGGATACTTGAGGAAGGGCGGCCTGGCCGGGACGCGAAACTATTACCTCATATGCCCCGCGTCTCTTTGCGCGAGCGATGTCGCCGGAAAGATAGCCATTACGTCGGGAGCGATCGCGCACGGCGTTGCTGGTCTCGACGGCGTAGTAGCCGCCGCGCACACGGAAGGGTGCGGGTGCAACGACGGAGAGCTGATAGAGAGGTTGATAACAATACTTAAAAATACTATCATGCACCCGAACGTGGGCGGGGCGCTCATAGTAGACCTCGGGTGCGAAAAGGTCCACGGCAATGACCTCAAGGACGCTCTTGGGGATATAGAGGCGCTCGGAAAGCCCGTAGACGCTCTTTCCATACAGGCATCGGGCGGCACGCGAAGGTCCGTCGAAAAGGGGCGCAAGATTGTTCTCTCCAGGCTCTCTGAGGTGTCTTCGACAAGGCGGTCACTGCCCTTAAGCTTTTTGACCGCGGGGCTCGAGTGCGGAGCCTCGGACTCTTTTTCGGGCCTGACCGCCAACCCGCTCATAGGACGGGCCGTGGACAGACTCGTATCCGACGGCGGCTCGGCGATACTCTCGGAGGTGCCGGAGATGCTCGGCGCCGAAGCGCTCCTCCTCTCCAGGATGAACGCCGCCGAGACGGTCGAAAGGTTCGTAAGAGGCATTGAGTATTACCGGGGCCTTGCCGAAGCCCTCGGCGTCTCAATGGACGGGAACTTCGTTTACGGTAACGAGAAGGGCGGGCTACTGAACTCGGCGCTTAAAAGCCTCGGCGCGGTGCAGAAGGGCGGGGCCTCCGAGATAGCCTCTTTCCTCGACTACGGCGAGCGTATTAAGGAGCAGGGGCTCTCGCTAATGAACGGGCCGGGCAATGACCTCGAGTCAATGACAGGCATTGTCGCCGGAGGGGCCAATATCATCCTTTTTTCGACTGGCATGGGCGCGACCGAAGGCAACCTCATCGCGCCGGTAATAAAGATATCCTCGACAACCGGACTATTCCAAAGAATGGACGAGGACATGGACTTTGACGCCGGGCCGGTCATCGAAGACGCGGTATCTCTTGATGAGCTCTCAGGCAGGCTCACGGACTTCATGGTTGAGGTCGCCTCCGGCAGGAAGACCTGGGCCGAACGATGGGAAAAGAGGTCATTTCAGATATGGTCGGCAGGGAAGCTTTCATTATGAAAAATATCAAAGCGGTGCTCTTTGACTTCGACGGGGTCCTCGGAAGGACGATGGAGGACAACTACCGGGCCTGGGTACACGCCTTTTCGGCCCACGGGCTCCCTTTCGAGAGAGGGCCGTACTTTCTCATAGAGGGTTTCAATTCGAGAAGGGTCGCCGAGCACTTTCTGGGTGATTCGGCGGTAGATAACGGGCTTATTGATGAGCTGATCGGTCTTAAAGAGACGCATTACGCCGAGAACGCAACGTTCTCGCTCTACGACGGTGTAGAAGACCTTATCCGCAGGCTCAAGGCCCGCGGGCTTAAACTCGCGCTCGTCTCAGGCGCGAGCTCAAAAAGGCTTGAGGCCTCGGTCAAGGGCGGCTTTCTCTCATTTTTTGACGCGGTCGTCACTGGTGACAGGGTAAAAAACTGCAAGCCGCACCCGGAACCTTACCGGACGGCCGCAAAGGCGCTCGGATGCGCGCCCGCCGAATGCGCGGCTGTCGAGAACGCGCCAATGGGCATAATGTCGGCAAAGGGCGCAGGGATGTACTGCATGGCGATAACATCCACACTGCCGCCGGAGGCGCTCAGGCTCGCCGACCGTACTTTTACGAGCATCATGGAGCTTGATAAATTTTTTAGCGGCGACCCATAGGAGGCGCTGAAACCCATCCGTTGGTCCGCTTCAAGAGAACACACCCTGACATCCCATCCCGATCACTCATCAGCGCGGTCATTTGATTGAAAATTTTTTTTGCGGACGTGCGCCATGCGGTTTTTTTTAACGCGGAATGCGATTGACCGTCAGGTACTCAGTCCCTGAGAAGCGTATCTATCAAGGAGGTCCGATGAAAGAGACGATCGACGTTGTACTCATCAACCCGGGGGACAGAAAGCAGGTATACCAGGACCTCGGTACAGAGCTTGCGGCCATAGAGCCTCCGTTCTGGATAGCGGTGATCGCCGCTTACTTAAGGAACTGCGGCTTTGGAGTCCGGGTCATAGACGCGAACGCGGAGAACATAACGCCTGATGAGACCGCCGCGATCGTCCGCGAGTGCGACCCGCACGTAGCTGCCGTCATCGTATACGGCTCCCACCCGTCGGCCTCGACGCAGAACATGACGATAGCGGGGAATATCTGCACGGCGCTCAAGGAGAATACTGCGGCGAGGGTCGCCATAGGCGGCCTCCACCCCTCCGCGCTCCCGGAAAGGACTTTAAGGGAGGAAGACGTGGATTTCGTGATAGAGGGCGAGGGGCCGCTCACCTTAAGGGCTCTACTTACGGAGATAAAATCAGGCGGCGATTTCCGGAAGGCCCCGGGGCTCTGGTACTTCGGCGGCAAAGAGGCGCGCTCCACGCGCAAGGCGCCACTCATAAAGGACCTCGACGAGGTCCTCCCGCTTGCGGCTTGGGACCTCCTTCCAATGGACAAGTACCGCGCGCACAACTGGCACTGCTTCGACGATATCGAGGACAGGGAACCGTACGGCGCGATATATACGTCCCTCGGTTGCCCGTATTCCTGCGTCTTCTGTTGCATAAACGCGCCGTTCGGGAAACCCGGCATACGGTACAGGTCCCCGGAGCTGGTCGTAAAGGAGATAGGCGCGCTCGTCAGGGACTATTCCGTCAAGAACCTCAAGATCGCGGACGAGCTCTTCATCCTGAACGAGGCCCACTACATGTCCATTTCAGAGCTCATCATAAAAAACGGCTTTGACCTCAATATCTGGGCCTACGCGCGGGTCGATACCATCAACTTCGACAATCTGAAGACCCTTAAGAGGGCCGGCGTCAACTGGCTCGGGCTCGGGATAGAGTCGGCCTCGACGGTCGTCCGCGACGGCGCCGACAAGCGGATGAGAAGAAAAGACATAGCCGAGGTCGTAAGACGCATACAGGACGCGGGTATCAGGGTAGGCGCAAACTACATCTTCGGGCTCCCGGACGACACGACGGAGACGATGCGGGAGACGCTCTCCCTCGCGCTCGAACTCAATACGGAGTGGGCGAACTTCTACTCGGCGATGGCGTACCCCGGCTCCAGGCTCTACGATATCGCGGTAAAAGACCGCTGGCCTCTTCCGGACCAGTGGCACGGTTATTCTCAGCACTCCTATGAGACGCTCCCGCTCCCGACTAAATATATAAGCGCGGCTGAGGTGCTTAAGTTCAGGGACGAGGCGTTCCACAGGTACTTCGAAAACCCCGCGTACCTCTCGATGATAGAGGGAAAATTCGGCAAAAAAGTCCGGGAGCATATCGTCTCGATGACAAAGGTGCGGCTAAGGCGAAGGCTCCTCGAAGGGAGAGACCTTGCCGCGGTCTGATCGGTTATGACGAAGATACTCCTTATGAACATACCCGCCGGGCCGTTCCCGTCGGATTATCCGCCTGTCGCGATATCAAGGGTCATGGAGGGGATAGAC
>JACREU010000077.1 GCA_016212705.1 Deltaproteobacteria bacterium | reverse complement strand
TTGCCAGCCTTGGCCCGCCGCTAAAGCGACGGGATTGCGGCTGGCACTCCCATTCAAAACCCCTTATTGCTCTTCTATGACGACGACCTCGCACGGGGCCTTTTCCTTTATATCGTCGGCCAGCGAGCGCGAGAAGTACTTGAAGATCGCCTTCTGCCTCCTCTTTACAAGAACCACGGTGGATATCTCCATCGACTTTATGAGCGATAGGACGGTGGAGACCGGGTCCCCCTCCTCCATCAGCGGCTCGAAGCCGACCCCCTCTTCCATCGCCTTTATCTGGACCCGCCCGAGCTCTTCGTACCCGCTCTGGCGCTGCTGGGTCATGATGGATTCGGAGAGCTCGGTCGATGGCTTGTCGCCTATGAACCCTATGTCGGTGAACTTCTCCGAAATTTCGCTCGCCAGCCCTTTTTCAAGCAGATACAGGGCGACAAGAGTAACCCCGTCCTTTTTCGCCCGATTTACGGCAGAATCTATGGCCTCTTCGGATGTGCCGGATGTTGAGAGTACGAGAAGGACTTTTTTCATCTTGAGTACCCCATGCCTATGAGCGGCCAGTAGTACGCCGCGACGAGATTAAAGACAACCCACGCCGTTATGAACATCACGAAGCCGCCCTTGGCCGACTCCTTCACGTTTATATAGTTCGACGACGCGGCTATGGCAATCGCAGGGGTCCCCATCGGGAACATGAAGTCCAGGCCCGCCGGGACCGCTATCGCGTAAGTAAGGACCGAGGGGTCCATCGAGAGCTTGGACGCCATCCCTATGCTTACGGGCAGAAGCACCGCTATAACGGCGGCGTTGCTCATGGCGGCCGTAAGGAGTATGGAGAGAAAAGAGAAGAGCGCGAAGACCGTCCACGGCCCGCCGGTCCAGTTGCCGAGGATGTAGTGTACGAGCCATGAGGCGGCGCCGCTTTTGTCCAGGGCCGCTCCAAGCACGATCGCTCCCCCGTACATTAATATTATACCCCAATTGACGTACTCTTCGATATCCTTCCATCTTACGAGCCTCAATATGAAAAGCACGACGACGGAGATGAGGGCGACGGTGGCAAGCCCGAGGTTCTCGCCGAATATTATCCATCCGAGTACGGTGAAGACGAGTACCGAACCGACGGCGTACTCATTAAAAGACATCTTGCCGAGCCCCTTGATCCTCCGGTCGAGGACGCTGTGAACGCTCGTGACCCCGGTTATATCTATGGGGAAAAACCTCGTAAGGATGACATAACCCGCAAAAAGGAGTATCACCACCAGAGGGAAGACCGCTATGGAGTAGTCGAGGAACCCTATGGTCGCGCCCGTCGTCTCTTTGAGTATCCCGACCGCGAGCGGCACCCGGGCCCCTCCGAGGAACGTAGCCACACCCCCTATCACGCACCCCCAGGCAAGGGCGAAGAAAAGGAGCTTGCCGTAATTGGATTTCCCGGGCTTAAGGTTCAGCCCCTTCGCTATCTCGAGCACTATGGGAAATAGCATCGCCGCCACCGCGTGCTCGGACATGAAGAACGACAGAAAGGCCGAGAGGAGGAATATGCTTATCAGGAGCTTCCTCGGAGACCCGCCGAACCTGTCCATGATATTGAGCGCTATCCGGTTTGAGATGCCCGAATGCATGACGGCCCCGGCGAGTATGAAGGCGCCGAGTATGAAAAATACCGCCTCGTTCCCGAATAGCGCGTATGTGTCCCTCTTGGAAAGGACCCCCAGAAGGGGGACGAGCACTATGGCGAAAAGGCTTGTGATCGCAAGAGGAACAACATTTGTGACCCAGAGTATGAGGCAGACCAGGAATACCGCTATCGCCCTCTGCCCCTCAACGCTAAGCCCCGCCGGGGTCGGC
>JACREU010000010.1 GCA_016212705.1 Deltaproteobacteria bacterium | reverse complement strand
GCAGTAAGATCAAGGGCAAAACAACGTACAACAGCCCTGAATTTAGCCTCTGCGATTTTTGAACGGCTGTAATACCTATTTTTCTTCAGCATTTCGGAAGCTTACCACATTTCTCAATGTCGTTTGCTTCCTAAGACCCTACCTTTTTGATGTCCCTGAACGTCTCAAGCCCGTTCATCCCGGGCATTACCATATCCATAAATACAAGTGAATACTGTGACTTTTGAGCTTCTCTGACAGCTTCGGCGCCGTTTGTTACATAGACGGCGTGGAATCCCGCGTCCTTAAGCATTTCGGACATACCGATGCCCACGGTCTCCTCGTCATCGACTATGAGGACATTGCCTCTTATTTTAGCGCCGCTCATAACTACCTGCCATATTTAATTTATCGGACGATCAGGGGAAATCTTAAAAAAATATGTAATTTTCGGCACCGGGTGTTCCTCAGATAAACCCTCAGAACCCGTTAAAAAACATATAAAACACCCTTTGGCATCAGGACAAGCCCGTCAACCCCTTTTTATAGGCGGGTATGTGTATCCTGAAGACCGCCCCCCCTCCTTCTCCGTTAAAGGCCTCGATCCTGCCGCCGTGCTCAATCACTACGGACCTTGCTATGGAGAGGCCGAGCCCGATGTTCAGCCCCCCGCCCTTCTCCTTGGTGGTAAAGAACGGGTCGAATATCCTGTCCCTGACATCGTCCCTTATGCCCGGGCCGGTGTCGCGGACCTCGACCGCGGAGAACTCGCCGTATCCGTCGCGGACGGTCTTTGTCGAGATGAAGATGGTGCCGCCAGGGCCAGCGGCATCCCTCGCGTTCTTTATGATGTTCAGTATGACCTGCATCATCTGACCCTGGTTGCCGAAGACCTCGGGTAGCGCCGGGTCGTAATCGGCTACGATTGTTATGGCGCCGACGTTTATCTCTGAGGCAAAGAGCGCTAAAGTCGCCTTGACCGTCTCGTTCAGGTACATGGGGGCGAAGGCGCCCTTCGCGGGCCTCGCGTAGGTGAGCATGTCCATGATGATGTACTTGGAGCGTACGGCCGCCTCCCTCACCTTCATGAGGAGATGGCGGTTCGGGTGGTCTTCGGCGGTCCTTTTGATGAGCGCCTCGGTTATGGACAATATCCCGGCTATGGGGCTGTTGAGCTCGTGGGCGATCCCGGCCCCCATCTCGCCCAGTGAGACGAGCTTGGCCGACTCTATCAGCTTCTGTTCGGATTCCTTGAGCTTCCCGTAGGCCTCCCCGAGCTCCTTAAGAGAGTTGTTCAGCTCGAGCGTCCTCTCTTTTACCGTCCCCTCGAGCTCCGCGACCTGCCGCCTGATGGTGTCTTCGAAACCCTTGCGTTCGGTCAAATCCCGCCATATCTCCTGCATCATGGGTCTGCCGTCGAGCGTCAACACGGAGGCGGCTATCTCTATCGGCACCTCGAAGCCGTCCTTTTTTATGATAGCCCCGCCGTGGAGGTATCCCTTTCCGTCATGCACCCACCTTTTGAAGACCGCCCTGTACTCTTCCTGTCTCCCCGGCTGGTAGAGCCGCTCGGATGGCAGATCGAGGAGTTCCTCCACGGGATACCCGGTGAGGACGGCCGCGGCAGGGTTCGCCTCCACTATCATCTTCGTCCCGATGTCCTTCAACACGATGGCGTCTGCCGCGCTTTGCACGAGCCTTGAGTGCCTCTCGTTCAGATACTTGAGCCTCTCCGTAGCCTCGGAGAGAGACTCCGCCATTTCGTCAAAGGCCATGCCGAGTTCCTCTATCTCGTCCCCGGTTTTCAACCCCACCCTGAAGCCCAGGTCCCCGGCGGCGATCGCGAGGGCGGCCTCCTTGAGCTTATCCAGCGGCTCAAGGAGCCTTTTCCTCGTCAGGACGAGGGCGGCGATGGAGGTAAGCGCGAGTATGCCGCCGCCCCAGTAAATAAACTTCCTCGTGTGCCCGGCTATCACGCCCTCAAATTTGCCGAGGGAAATGCTGGCAGAGAGCGCCCCGTTCACCTGTCCGGGATGGGAGATATGGCACCCGGTGCAATCCTCCTTCATGGTTATGGGCATGACAAGCCTCGCGGCCTTGTGCCCGTCCCTGTACTCCAGGCCGAACGCGGGCGTCCCTTCGAGGGCCTTCCTGTCCATGGCATCCACCGGTATCTCGCCCTCCTCTATGCCGTATTGCTTATCGAGGCTCGGGCCGTGGATTATCCGGAGGTCGTCGACGCCAGGGAGTTTTTTGAACCTGTCGATGACGGCCAGGTTGCCTGCCCTGCCTTTGCCGGAGAGCATGGCGGTGAAGAGCTCATCGGAGACGGTATTGAGGAACTCTCCGGCCTCGTTCCTGCCGATGTCCCTCAGCAGAACGGAACTGGAATATATGTCGTAGACTATAAGGGAGAGTATGCCGGCAAGGAGTATCCCGCCGATATAAATGGCGAACCTGTTGGTGAGCTTGAGCCTCATCCTTACCTTTGCCTTTTAAGGATAATATCCCGGCGACACGTTATCGCCGGCAGTGGTCCCCGGTGCGCAGGCCGCTTAAATATTACCCTACAGCGCGGATTCCGTCAATTGCCCGAAAGGCTGTAGTTCCTGAAGAAACTCCAGAAGTAATCGACACCGGACCAGATGGTGAGCATGAAGGATACAAGGAGGAGGACCGTGCCGATGAGGTGGAAGTCGAAACCCATGAATGGATAGTGCAGGAGGAGCGGGACGATGCATACGATCTGGGAGACGGTCTTGAGCTTGCCGAGTTTCGACGCCGATATGACGACCCCGATGTTCGAGGCGATCGCGCGCAGGCCCGTCACAGCCATCTCCCTCGATATCATGAGCGCCACTATCCACGCCGGGACCCGCCCGAGCGGTATGAGCATAATGAACGCCGTCGTTATGAGGAGCTTGTCCGCCAGAGGGTCGAGGAACTTGCCCAATGTCGTTACGATCCCCATCTTCCTCGCGAAATAGCCGTCGAGCCAGTCGGTGATGCAGACCAAAATAAAAATGACCGTCGTGACTATGCTCATCGTCTCCCCCGGATAGAGGAGGAGGAAGGCGAATACAGGCGCCGCCCCGATCCTCGCGAAGGAGAGGCTATTTGGCAGGTTTATTATCTGGCTCACGGCTTTTCCGTCTCACTTTGTTTAAAG
>JACREU010000009.1 GCA_016212705.1 Deltaproteobacteria bacterium | reverse complement strand
CAGTAAGATCAAGGGCAAAACAACGTACAACAGCCCTGAATTTAGCCTCTGCGATTTTTGAACGGCTGTAATACCTATTTTTCTTCAGCATTTCGGAAGCTTACCACATTTCTCAATGTCGTTTGCTTCCTAAGACCCTTTTTTTTTATCTTGCCCGGCCCTCCGCCGCAAAAAGACAGCTGTCCTTTTCCAACTTGGAATCGACTCGATATACCCCATTCGGCCGGCCTTTGCAGGGTGTATTACGGAAGCTTAAATCAATAGTGTATTGTTTTTTTTAGTTTGAATTCGGGGTTCTTTTCTGTTAATCTGTAAAATCGTTTTTCCGGTCAGTCATGAATTTTCTAAGTATTTGAATATCAAATCCAATTCAGGCGAAAAAGTCTCATGGGAATCCCAGGTAACGCGAAGAGAAAAAGGTCCGGCCAGGAGGTGTACGCGGCCATACTTGCCGGCGGCATAGGGAGCCGGTTCTGGCCGTTGTCCAGGGAGACGACCCCGAAACAGCTCCTAAAGGTCGTCGGGGACGAGAGCCTGCTTAAGTCCACGATAAGGAGGCTCTCTCCGCTTATACCGGCCGAGCGCGTCTCCATCGTGACGAACGCGAGGCAGGCCGAGATAATAAGACTGCACCTCTTATACGGGGGCGATGGAAAAGCGCTGTCGCCGGGTTACATAGTCGAGCCGGTGGGCAGGAACACGGCAGCGGCGATAGCCCTTGCGGCCTTCGAGGTCTGGAGAAAAGACCCCGAGGGGGTGATGGCTGTGCTCCCCGCCGACCATATAATAAAGGACGGGAAATCCTTCAGGGCGGCGCTTAAGGCCGCGATAGCCGTAGCCTCGGAAGGGCACCTCGTCACCTTCGGGATCGTGCCGACCTCGCCCGAGACCGGGTACGGCTACATAAAGGCGGGGAAGAAAACGGTTTCCAGGATAAACGGCCATACGGCCAAGCGCGTGGACAGGTTCGTCGAAAAACCGGACATAAAGAGGGCGCGTAAGTACGTCGCCGACGGCAGTTATTTCTGGAACAGCGGCATATTCCTCTGGAAGGCCGGAAGGATACTCGAAGAGATAAAGGCCTATCTGCCGGACGTATATAACGCCCTTTCCTCCGCCTCAAGCCCGGCGGAGGTCGCCGAGGCCTATCTCTCCTTCAAGGACGTCTCCATAGACCACGGCATACTCGAAAAGGCGAAGGACGTCGTCGTCATCCCGGCGGATTTTCCATGGTCGGACATGGGGACGTGGTCGTCTTTTTCCGAGATACTCGACCCCGACGGCGACGGCAACATCATAAAGGGCCGGGTCGTGGACATCGGCTCGGAGAACTCGATCATCTTCGGCTGTGACAGGGCCGTTGCGACGATCGGGCTCAGGGACTTCATACTGGTCGACACGCCTGACGCTACGCTCGTCTGCCCGAAGGACAGGGCCCAGGAGGTCAAGGACGTCGTCAATATCCTCAAGGCGAAGAAGTACATCGAGCACGAGCACCACAGGACCGTCGAGCGGCCCTGGGGCTCTTACACCCTCCTTGAGCAGGGAGAGGGGTACAAGATAAAGAAGATAAGGGTTGAGCCTCTCCGCCGCTTGAGCCTGCAGCTCCACAAGCACAGGAGCGAGCACTGGGTCGTCATCACCGGGACCGCGAGGGTGCAAAGGGGCGAGGAGGTCGTCGACATAGCCATAAACCAGTCCACATACATCCCGAGGGGCGTCAAGCACAGGCTGGAGAACCCCGCGGACACGCCTCTTGAGATAATCGAGGTGCAGAACGGGGAATACGTCGAGGAAGCGGACATAGTCCGTTTTGACGACGACTTCGAGAGGAAATGACCATTTTTAAGGCCCTTATACCCGTGACCACGTACCTTTGTTAGCAAACCGCCGGCAAATGCATAGCATATTTCATATCGTCAAGGACTTTTCAAGGATATTCGGCTACGGCAACCTCATCTGGATGCTTGTGGCAAAGGAGCTTAAGGCGCGTTACAGGGGGACTTTCTTCGGCTTCCTATGGTCGTTCTTCAACCCCCTCATCGCGATGCTCACCTATGTCCTCGTCTTCTCCATCTACATGAAGGTGCAGATGGAGAACTACAGCGTGTTCCTGTTAAGCGGCATGCTCCCGTGGATATGGTTTTCCTCGACGGTCAACGAGGCCTCCAACTCGATACTCTCAAACGGCGGGATCATCAAGAAGATAGCCATGCCGATGGAGATATTCCCGCTGGTCTTCGTCGCGTCCAACCTGATGAATTTTCTTTTCAGCATCCCGATACTGCTTGCGCTGCTTTTCATTTTAAAGGTGCAGGTCGGCGCGCCGATCCTTCTTTTCCCGGTCCTCGTCCTCATTCAGTTCGTATTCGCTTTCGGGGCGGCCCTTATCGTATCCTCGGTGACCGTAAAGTTCAGGGACTTCATCTACCTGATACCGAACATCATACAGATATGGTATTTCCTTACGCCGATAATGTATCCACAGACCGTAGTGCCTGAGAAGTACAGGGTATTCCTGTACCTCAACCCCTTTTCCCATTTCGCCGTGTCGTACCAGGACATATTCCTGTACAATAAGACGCCTTCCTTCGAGGCGTTTACCAACATGATAACGGTCTCCATCGCCATCTTCATGCTCGGGGTGCTGACCTTCAGCAAACTCAAAGACGCTTTTCCGGAAGAGGTCTGATGCACGCCATAGACGTAAGCAACGTCTCCAAGAGGTTCAGGCGCAACAATACCACCACGATAAAGGAGTATATCGTCCGCGGGCTCTGGAACAGAAGGCCAGAGCCCCAGGGTCCGGTCTGGGCCCTGAATGCAGTGAACCTCAAGGTCATGAGAGGGGCCGCCTACGCGGTCATCGGGCAGAACGGCTCGGGTAAAAGCACGCTCCTTAAGATCATAGCCGGCATCATGCGGCCCGACGAGGGAAAGGTGAGCGTCAACGGCAAGGTATCCGCGCTCATCGAGCTCGGGGCCGGGTTCCACCCCGAGTTCACCGGCAGGGAGAACATCTACATCAACGGCATGCTCCTCGGGCTGACCAAAAAAGAGATAGGCAGGAGGATCGACGAGATAATCGATTTCGCCGGACTGCGGGACTTCATCAACGAGCCGGTGAGGACGTATTCCTCAGGCATGTACTCGAAGCTCGGTTTCGCCGTCGCGGTCAACGTGGACCCGGACATACTCCTCATAGACGAGGTGTTTGCCGTAGGGGACGAGGAGTTCGTCCATCAATGCAAGGGCAAGATGGACGAATTCAAGAAGAGGGGCAAGACGATACTCTTCGTGACCCACAGCCTTCCGACGGTCGAGGAGTGGTGCGACGAGGCGATGTGGCTCGAATACGGCGTCACAAGGGCGGCCGGGAGCTCCATAGAGGTCTCCGACTCCTATAAAAGGGAGATATTCGCCCTTGAGAACTTGAAGCTCATAATGGAGAGCGAAAAGACGAATACCGGGCTCGAAGACGCCGTGAATTACGGGCCAACAGGCGCCGCTGACAGCGGCGCCCCGTCCGCGGAGGCATTGGCCGCGGCGCAGGACGGCGGTGGGGAGCCCGGGCGGCGGTGGGGGAGCCGCGAGGTCGAGATAACCTCCGTAAAGCTTTTCGACCACAAGGGCGTGGAGAAGTACGTCTTCTCGACGGGCGAGCCCGTCACCATCCTTATGCATTACGACGCCCATAAGACCGTCTTGAAGCCTGTATTCGGGTTCGCGTTCCTGAGGAGCGACGGCGTCAGGTGTTACGGGACGAACACCTCTTTGCAGGACATAAGCATAGGCATGGTGAGCGGGCAGGGTACGATAAGGGTGGTCGTGGAGGACATAAACCTCCTTGGCGGCCAGTACTTCGTGGACGCGGCGGTGCATAACGAAGACGGGGTCGCCTACGATTATCACAACCAGATACATCAGATGGTGATAGCGGGCGATGAAAAAGACGTAGGGGTCTGCAGGCTCAGGCACAGGTGGGAACTGCCGGAGGCCTTGCAGGCGGCGGACGGGGCCTGAGAGGCGCCGCAGGGCGCCATGCGCCTTCCGGCGAGCCGACCCCTGTTTTTCAGGGCGTTTTTTGGCGGGGACCCGGCTACCCGCCGTCTCCAATGCGCGCGGACCTTCCTGGAGTTTCTCTTTTTTCAGCCTTTAGCAGACACGCCCCTCATCGGCATTGAAGGGTGCGAATACGGAGGAGTCGATGGCCTTACCGACCGAAGTTAACATTTCTTCTCACCGGCCAGTGGTCGGAAAACTGATAGTCGCTTACAAGCGGCTTGTAAAGCGCATTATATCGCCCTACCTGAGGAGTCTTTTCGAAGAGCGGGACAGGGCCCTGGACGGGAGGTTCGCCGGGATTACGAGAGACTTTCTTGAGCGCACCGACGCGCTCTTTTCAAACCTCGACCAGAGGATAGAGGCGCTGAGAGCCGGGAGGGAGAGGACGCGCGTGGAGTTTTTGAGCTACCTTTCTTCCGAGGAGTTCACCGGGCAACAAAAAAAGGCGCTCGCCGGGTACTTCCTTACAAGGGAGGATGCCGTAGCGGCCGACGCGGCGATTAAGGACCTCTCGCGGGAGGCAGGCGCGGCGATTAAGGATCTATCGCGGGAGATGACGCTCCATAAAAGAAGGCTTGACGTCATACTGGGAGAGCTCCGCGGCAAGTCCGCGCCAGAGTCGGCGTCAGTCGAAAGGATAGCCTTCGAGCGCGCCCGCCTGGACGACCATGCGTATGTAAGTTTTGAGAACAGGTTCAGGGGCTCAAGGGAGCTCATAAAGGGCCGCATGCAGGCGTACGTCCCGCTCCTTACCGCGCTCTCAGACCGGCACAAGGGGTGCTCCATCCTCGACGTGGGCTGTGGCCGCGGTGAACTGCTTGAGCTCCTCAAGGGAGCCGGCGTGCCTGCAACCGGCGTAGACCTTAACGAAGAGATGGTCGAGATATGCCGTGAAAGGGGGTTCGACGCGGAGACCTCCGAAGCCCTGTCGTATCTGAAGGGCCTCGAAGACGGCTCCCTCGCTGGAATTGTCTCGTGCCAGTTCATAGAGCATCTGCCGACCGAGGCGCTCCTTGAGTTCGTGAGGCTCTCTCTGAGCAAGGTGAGGAAGGGCGGGATGGCCGTATTCGAGACCGTAAACCCCGAGTCGCTCTCCGCGATGAAGTCGTTTTATATCGACATGACCCATGTAAGGCCGGTGCACCCCCAGGCCATCAGCTTTGCCATGGAATCGGCCGGCTTTTCCGGGATAGAGATCAGACACATGTCTCCTTTCCCGGAAGACGAGAGGCTTGCGGCGAAGGGCGACGCGAACATGGAGAAGCTTAACGCCCTCCTCTTCGGGTTCCAGGACTACGCGGTCATAGGCACGAAGTGAGAGCTTCATGAGGCCAAGAAGGATCGCCATATGCACGGCCCAGGTGCCTTTCGTCTACGGAGGCAACGAGCGGCTTGTCGCCTCGCTCCACGCGGAGATCGTCAAAAGAGGCATGCACGCGGAGGTCATAAGCATACCTTTTAAATGGTATCCGTCATCGAGGCTCGTGACGGAATGCATGATATGGAGGATGCTGGACCTTACGGAAAGCAACGGCGAGAGGATAGACGCCGTTATAGCGACCAAGTTCCCGTCTACCGTCGTAAAACACCCCAATAAAAGGATTTGGCTCGTGCATCAGCACCGGGCCCTCTATGACCTCTACGGCACGGCGCTCGGGGACTTCGGGTACGAAAAGGAAGACGCCGTGTTAAGGGACACGATCGTCAACATAGACAACAGGACCATCTCCGAGGCAAAAAAGGTCTGCACCATATCCAGGAACGTATCCGGGCGCCTGAAGCGCTACAACGGCATCGAGAGCGAACCGCTTTATCCGCCGCCCGCCAACATGGAAAAGTTTCATAACGAAGGGTACGGGGACTATGTGCTTTATATGGGAAGATTAAACAAGACCAAGCGGGTCGATATGCTTATAGAGTCTTTCAGGTTCGCGCGCGCCGGCGCAAGGTGTCTCATAGCCGGCGCAGGGGAGGAGCGAGGCGCGCTCGAAGGCAGGATAAGGGAGCTTGGGCTCAAGGACAGGGTGAAGCTCCTCGGCTTCGTATCCGACGATGAGGCGATAAGGCTCTACGCCAACGCGAGGGCGGTCTTTTACGCTCCATATGACGAGGATTACGGCTTTACGACCGTCGAGGCGTTCCTTTCAAGAAAACCCGTCATCACTACGGAGGATTCCGGCGGGGTGCTCGAGTTCGTGGAGGACGGCGAGAGCGGGTTCGTGACGAAAAACGACCCCAGGGAGATAGCGGACAGGATAGACCGGCTCTTCGCGAGCAGGGATGAATGCGCGAGGCTCGGCGGGCGCGGCTCTGAATTGGTAAAGGGGATAGGCTGGGATAACGTGATAGAGAGGTTGCTGGAGTGATGAGAATAGCGTTCTTCACGCCGTTGTCCCCGGTTCAATCGGGCATATCCGAATACTCCGAGGACCTTTTGCCGTTTCTCTCGGAGCACGCCGGCATAGACGTTTTCATAGACGACTATGAGCCAGAGACGGCGCTTAAGGAGAGGTTCAGGGTATATCCGCACGGCGAATTTGAAAAGAGGCACTCCGATGATGCGTACGATATCGTGCTATACCATATGGGAAATAACCCGTATCATTTTTACATGTATCCGTACCTGCTCAAGTATCCGGGCATTACGGTCATGCACGATTTCGTGCTCCACCACTTCTTTACGGCGCTGACCCTCGCAAAGGGCGATTCCGAAGGGTACGTGGAGGAGTTCAGGTATAATAACGGAGAGACCGGGGAGCGGGTCGCGAGGCTCCGCCTGAAGGGCGTATGGACCGAGATGGAGAACTTTGTGTTCCCGCTGAGCAAGCGGGTGATAGACTCAAGCCTCGGCGTAATAGTCCATAGCGGTTATGTGAGGGAGGAAGTCGAGGGCGCGAACCCCAGGGTGCCGGTACGGAGGATAAACATGGGGATACCCGCCCTCCCGCAATCTTCCGCCACGAAGCAGGAGATGAAGAGGAGGATGGGCATACCTTACGACGCGCTTGTCGTCGGCTCTTTCGGTTTCGTCTTCCCCATAAAGAAGGTGGATGTATCGCTTAAGGCATTTAAGGATATCTCGGAGCGTTTCCCGAAGGCCGTCTTCCTTATCGTCGGAGAGATATCAAGATCGAGCGGGGTCGTGGAGCTTATTGACGCGCTCGGGCTCCAAGACCGCGTCATCGTCACCGGGTTCGTGACCAACGACGGGTTCAAGGAATATATAAACGCGACGGACCTCGCGATAAACCTCCGTTATCCAACCGCCGGGGAGACCTCGGCAAGCCTCTTGAGGATAATGGGCGCCGGGGTCCCCGTCATCACCTCGAACTACAAGCAGTTCGCGGAGTTCCCGGACGAGTGTTGCATAAAGATAGACATGGGGGATGGCGAGGTCGTCCGCCTTCGCGAGGCAATCGAGGCGCTCGCTTCCAGCGCTTCTTTAAGGCGGGGCATGGGGGAGATGGCGAAGGAATATGTGGCAAGAGAGTGCACGCTCCAGGGCGCGGCCCTGGCTTATTATGAATTTATTTTCGATGTCCTTAAACGGAAGGCCGTGTGTGGCGTCATGGGCGCAATTACAAGGGAGCTTTCCGAGATAGGGGCCCAGGGAGAGAAAGACGCGGGTTTCCTCATGGCCGCTAAAGAGGAGCTTGGTCTTTATGAATGACGGTGAGTCCTGCAAAAAGGCGCAGATAGATCTCGCGGATTCCTATGACGAGCAGATAGCGATAAGGCTGCCGCTCTCATGGAGGTGGGACAAGAGATACATCGACAGCCTGCCTTATATCTTCGGCTTCGGCGTTGCCGTAACGGCGCTCGACGCCAGGGCCGGGGACATCGTCCTTGACTTCGCCTGCGGCTCGGGATGGATCTCGGAGTGGCTGAACCGCCTCGGCATAAGGACCGTATCGCTCGATATCTCGTCGACGCTCCTCGGTTTCGGAAGGCGCCGCATGTCCTGCGACGAAAGGATAGACTTAAGCGAGGTAAGCGCGCACTTCGTCGCCGGAGACGAACGGCTGCCGTTCAAGGACGGCGCGTTCGACGGGATAATCTGCATGAACTCCCTCCACCATATGCAGGACTATCAGGCAGTCCTCGATGAGATGTACCGGGTGCTCAAGCAAAACGGCAAGGCCTCGTTCTTCGAGCCAGGCAGCAACCACGCCCTGGCACCGGCCTCCGTCAAGGAGATGGAGGGGGGCATACTTGAAAAGAACGTAGTTCTCTCCGACATCTACGAGAAGGCGCGCTCCGCCGGCTTTGAGGAGCTTCACATAAAGCCGTATCTCCAGCCGACGGAGACAGACTTTACGTACTCGCAATGGCGGGACCTCGCCGGCGGGGACAAAAAGAGCGTTGCGGAGTATGTGGAGAGGCTCTGCGACTACGTAGAGAAGACCAACCTTATTTTTACCCTTTCCAAGACAAGGCACAGGGTCCCGGACAGCAAGTCTCCGGGCAGGCTCCGCGCCGTGATAGAGATCCTCGAGGCCCCGGCTACGGCCAGCGCCGGGGCGGAGGTATGCGTCAAGGCGGCCATACGGAACGCCGGGGACACTATCTGGCTTTCCGAGCAGACCAGGTTCGGGGGGTATGTGACCTTCGCGGCAAGGCTGCTTACGCCCGACGGGAAGCTCCTCGTCAACGACTTCGGCAGGGCCCTTCTCCCGCGCGACATCATGCCCGGCGAGGTTTTTGACGCTGTGATGTTCTTAAGGGCCCCTTCCGAGGGCGGCGAATACGCGCTCGAGTTCGACATGGTATGCGAGATGATAAAATGGTTCGGGGAAGACGGAAGCGCTACGGTCTCTGCCGCGATGAGGGTCTTCTGAGATGAGCGATTTTTCCGTTCCGCCCTGCACCGGCGCCTCTGAACAGTTTTCAGCAATGCCGTTGAACCGCCCTTTAAGGAGGACTGCGCCGGATGAAGCTTGACTGTATCGGGTCGAAAAATACGCTATGGGCGCTCGCCTTCATATTCCTCTACCTGATGGGCATGGTCTTCAGCTATACGCCTTACGGCACCGGGGACAAGACCGAGTACATCATGTCCACGGAGAGCCTCATATATGACGGGGACCTCGTGTACAAGCCTCATGTGGACCTCAAGAGGCACCTTGAGCGCAAGCCCGAGACCATAGATTACGACCCAGCCGGGATATATCTCATGAAGAACACAAGGAGCGGGAAGGTGCGGCTCGGCGCGCATTCGTTCTACTACCCGCTCGCTTCGGCGCCTTTTTACCTCTTTTTTTCGGCCTTCGGAAAGTCCTTTTCCCATTACGGCTTCTATTTCCTGAACGCGATACTCTTTTTCCTCTCCGTCCTCATGGGGTACCTCTATCTCAGGGAGAAGAATGCAGAGGGGCTGTCCCTCGCGGCCTCCGCGGTCTTTTTCTTCTTTTCAGCCGCGGCCTCCTACGTCCTCTGGATACACTCGGAAGTTTTCATGCTGTTTTTGACGACGGCGTTTATCTTCCTCTGGCAGAGGAAGCGGTATTACTCTGCCTCGGCGATAATGGGCGTGGCGGCCGGCGTAAAGACCCCGATGCTCGCGCTCCTGCTACCGTTCTGGTTCGACCTCGCGTCCAAAAGGGAGTACAGGAGGGCCGCGCTCGGGCTCGTTGTGACCGCTCTCTTCGCATCGCCGCAACTCCTGTATAATTTCTACCACTTCAAGTCCTTCAGCCCGATAGTGAAGGAAGGGTTCGCGTCCATGAAGTTCATAACCCCTTCCACCGTAATCGGGTCGTTCATAGACCCGTTCTACGGGCTCATCTGGTTTTATCCCCTTGTAATCCTCTGCCTCGTCAACATGGAGAGGAACATAAAAAATTACATTTTAATCTTCTCGTCCGTTCTCATAGTGGTCGGGATGAACGGGACGGCCCACATATACTCGCACCAGGTTGGGCTCAGGTACCTGATGCTCGTCTACCCGGTATTCCTTTTTATGGTCGGCGAGATAAGGCTTACCCGGTTAAACAAGGCGCTCCTCGCCGTATCGGTTTTTGTAATCGCCGGCGTAGTGATGGACCCGGTGCACAATTCGCAGGCCCCGCAGGTATCGAAGAGGGAGCACTTCACGTACCTGCCCTACAAGGCCGCGAGGTTTGTATTTGGGCTCGAAGACAACCCGGAGGTCGCCTTTCACTTCAGCAGGAAGGTAGGCCGGAGCGCCGCGCTGTTGGACGACGACAGGCATTTCAAGGGAGACGCGTGGACGCTCGGTGGAGAGCCTTTAAAACTGCTTTTGAACGACGTATCGAGCGGTGAGGTATCCTTCAGGCTCCTCGGGTGGGGGAAAAAGGAGCCGCAAAAACTGCGGGTAACTCTGAACGGCAAAAAGGAATTTACGTATTTACTTCAACCCGGAATTGTGAATAATATTGTAGTCCCGGTTACAGAAAATGACATCCGGAAGTATTCCAGAAGATGGGTGAGGAACCTTGTGTACCTGGACCTGCTGGCAGAGCCCTGGGTCCCGGTTGAGGCCACAAACGGCGCGAATCCGGACCCGAGGACCCTCGGCGTAAAGCTTGTAGGTCTGTTTAACAACGGGAGTTACATATATCCCGGGCCGGATACGGACATATACACGAGGCTCGAGGCGGCGGGCGTGACCGTCAGTCCCGGGGCGCTCACCCCGGACAGATGGACCGTCGGGGGCGAGGAGGCCAGGTTCGACATAAGCGGCCTTCAAAAGGGCAGGCTCGTCGTAAAACTGAGGGCGTGGGACAAGGACAGTCCCCAGAAGATAACGCTCGGCTTTAACGGGAAACGGCACACGAAGGCCGTTTCTCCCGGCGTGGTCGCCGTATTCGATATTGAGGTCCCGGCGTCCGCGGTATCCGGAGGCGGTCCGGTCTCGTTCCGCGTCTTTGCCGAGGGATGGGCGCCCAGCCATACCGTCAAAGGCAGTATGGACGGCAGGTTGCTCGGCGCGTGGCTCGAAGGGATAGAGAATAACGGTAGGGCGTTCCTGAATTGACGGAGGTTTCGTGATTTCCATCATCATTCCCGTATTTAACGAGGGGAAGAACGTAGAGAAGCTCTATGAACGGCTTTCGGCCGTCGCGAAAGAGGTCAAGGACGAGATGGAGTTCATCTACGTCGACGACGGGAGCAGGGACAACAGCCTCGATCTCATAAAGGGCCTGAACAAAAAGGACCCGGTGAGGGTCAAGGCCGTAAGCTTCTCGCGCAACTTCGGCCACCAGGTGGCGGTAAGCGCGGGCCTGAGGTTCTCCAGAGGGGATGCCGTTATAGTCATAGACGGCGACCTGCAGGACCGTCCGGAAACAATCGGGGAGTTCATCTCGAAGTGGCGGGAGGGGTTTCAGGTGGTCTACGCCATACGGCAGATGAGGGCTGACGAGGGCATCGTAAAGAAGTGGACGTCGTGGGCCTTTTACAGGATGTTTTCAAAGATGGTCACGATGGACATACCGCTCGATTCGGGGGACTTCTGCCTCATGGACAGGGTCGTCGTGGAGCACCTGAACGCGATGCCGGAGCGCAACAGGTTCGTGCGGGGCTTAAGGTCGTGGATCGGGTACAGGCAGATCGGGGTTGTCGTAAACAGGGACGCGAGGCATTCGGGCAAGGCGAAGTACACTTTTAAAAAGAGCTTCCGCCTCGCAAAGGACGCCGTCATAGGCTTCAGCCACGTCCCCCTTCACTATATCGGGGTCCTCGGCGTGACGGTAGCGTTCTTCGCGTTCTTCGCGTCGGTATTCGTGATCGCCCACAGGATCATAGGTTTTAAGATGCTCGGATACAGCCCGCAGGACTATCCCGGATACGCGTCGTTGATGCTCGCCGTGCTTTTTTTCGGAGGCGTTCAGCTCTTCGCGCTCGGGATACTCGGCGAGTATATAGGCAGGATATTCGATGAGACGAAAAACCGTCCGCTGTTCATAGCCAAAGAGTTCGTTGGGATCGAAAAAAAGGAAGATAGATAAATGGGCCTTTTGAGCAACATCGTCAGGGAAAAACGCATCCAGTTCTGCCTCCCGTTCATCAAGAAGGGTGACAGGGTCCTGGAGATCGGCTGCGGGAACATGTACGTGACAAAGAAGCTCCGGGAAAAAGGGGTGGACGTGGTCGGGCTGGACGTGACGCCGCCGGCGGACGTTGTAGGCGACATAAACAGGTACGCGGAGCTCGGCTTCAAGCAGGGGCAGTTCGACGTGGTCCTCGCGTTCGAGGTGATAGAGCACGTGGACCTCATAAAGCCGGTGAAGAAGCTCCTTAAGCCCGGCGGGCTCTTTATCGCGACGACGCCGGTCCCGTCCATGGACTGGGCGCTTCGTATAATGGAATTTTTCGGGCTGAACCAGAAAAGGACCTCGCCGCACTCTCACCTCGTGCGCCTGGAGGAACTCCCGTTTGAGATTGTCAGTCTCAAAAAGGTTTTGGGGCTCATGCAGTGGGGGGTCTTGAGATCAAGATGAAACATGATGGAAAGAGGCCCCGCATAGGGGTGCTGGGCGGAGGCCTCGCGGGCCTTACCGCCGCGTACAGGCTCTCGGAGAGCGGTTTCGACGTCACTGTCCTTGAGAGGGACGGGGAGCTCGGGGGGCTCGCCAAGGCGATAACCATCGACGGGTTCCCGATAGACGTCTATTACCACCACGCATTCAGCAGCGACGCCGCGCTCTGGGGCCTATGCGCCGAGCTCGGGCTCTCCGGCTCGGTACGCTGGCTCAAGAGCCCGATGGGCTATCTTACGGACGGCAAGGTCTACCAGTTCGGGACGATCGCCTCGCTCCTTAAGTTCAAACCGCTCGGGATAGCCGACAAGATACGGTTCATCACGTCCACATTGAAGCTCAAGTCGGAGCGGGACTTAGGCAAGCTCGAAGGCTTTACGGCAGACGAATGGCTCAGGCGCCATGCCGGGGAAAGGGTATATGAAGTCATATGGAAGCCGCTCCTCGTGCAGAAGTTCGGCCCCAGGTACGATAAGATAGGCATAACGTTCATAGCGAGAAAGGTACAGCAGAGGAGCGAGACGAGAAAGCTCGGGCAGGAGTCGCTCGCCTACATGGAAGGGAGCTTCGGGCGCATCACTGACGCGCTTGCGGGGAGGATCAGGTCCAACGGCGGCGAGATAAGGACCGGGGCGAACGTTACGAGGATATCACGGGATGGGGACGCCCTCGTAGTCGAGGACAATAAGACAAAAACGCGTTTTGACAAGGTGGTGGCTACCTTCGCCCCAGGGGTGCTGAAGGGACTCTGTGATTTCCCCGCGGAATACAGGGCGGTCCTCGATAAGCTGGAGCACATGGCCGTCATATGCGCGATGCTCATAACGAAAAAGCCGCTGAGCGGCATATACTGGCTGAACGTCGGGGACAACTCGTTCCCGTTCGGCGCGGTTGTGGAGCATACCAACCTTTGGGGGACCGAGCACTACGGCGGCAGACATATAATATATATATCCAAATACCTTTCGCCTGACGACCCGGTCTATAAGTCGAAGGACAAGGACATACTCGGCCTTTTCTACAAGCATATAAAGAGGGTAAACCCTCTTTTCGACGCGGAAAAAGACGTTACCAAGGCGCTTGTCTTCAGGTCGGTGTACGCGCAACCCTTCATAACCGCCGGGTACGGCTCGATAAAGCCGGGGATCAAGACCCCCGTCGAAGGGCTCTACTGGGTATCCACGTCACACATCTACCCTGAGGACAGAGGGGTCAACTACAGCATAAAGCTCGGGATGGAAGTGAGCGAACTTGTAAAACGGGAATCCTGAGGGCGTAATGGGCGATAAGCGGCTCGGCGATATGGACATAGAGGCGATAATGGGGCGCATAAGGGAGAGCGTCAACCGCAAGATCGACTCCGGCGTTTATTCCGAGGCCGACATAAAGGACGTCTCCGGGGCGGCGCTTGACGAGTCTGGCATGGAAAGGGACGTCCTGTCGGCTCAACTGAACCTCCTTAAAAACGGCTACGACCTCGCAAGCGTCCCCAGGGCCACGTCCCACAGGTCGGCCTTTAAGGGCTGGCTTATCGTAACCATTAAGAGGATAACCCTTTTCGTATTGACCAGGTTCGGCGGCGCCATGTGGGAGAAGCAGGCAGGCTTCAACTACGGAGTGCTCGGCGCGCTCGAAATATTGTCAGAGGAGATAAAGAGGGTGAACGACGAGAACGCCGCCCTCAGGAAAAGGCTCGACGGGCTTGAGGATAAAAAGACGCACGGGTCAGGCGGCTAAGCAGGGCCGTACTCCTAAAGCCCTTGAATGTTTTTTTTGAGGCGGCCCCGTTGCGCTCCAGGCAGGGAAGACCGTCCAGTGGCGTAGCGTCCCTTTGCCGTCTTCCATCGCAAGGACAAGCTAATCCAGCCTCCGGCGGCGTCGTGATTGATACGGTCCCCGCCCCTCGCATCACAGACAGCTTAACAGGGCCTTTTCAAAAAAAACGCATATCCTCCAAATCCCGGATACTTCCTTCAAAAATGAATAAACGCCTTTAAAATTCCACTCAGCGGCCATTTGTGATATAATTTTTTGATTTCAAGACGTGGCTTGAGCCGTGACGCGCCGCATACAATTCCATATGGATGTTCAACGGGTTGTTTATTGAAGATAGCCTTTGTCATACCCTGGTACGGTCAGGGGATACCGGGAGGAGCCGAGAGCGAGTGCAGAAAGACTGCGCTCCGTCTTAAGGGACGCTTCGACGTCGAGGTGCTTACAACCTGCGTAAAGGATTTCCAGAGCGACTGGAACGTCGACTTCCACAAGGAGGGCGTCGATGTCGTAGAGGGCATCAGGGTCAGGAGGTTTCCCGTAAGGAAGAGGGACACGCCATCGTTCGATGCGGTAAACAAGAGGCTGATGCATACCGACATGGGGCGGCTTAAGGCCATGCGTTCAGCGAGGCCGGGGTTTTCGCCGGTCTCACCCGATGAGGAAGAGACGTATATAAGAGAATCGGTGAACAGCCCCGCGCTCTACGACTACATCGAGAGGTCGTACGGCGAGTACGACCTCTTCATATTCATACCCTATATGTTCGGCACGACATACTTCGGCTCAATGGCCGCAAGGGACAAGGCGGCGCTCATCCCCTGTCTGCATGACGAGAGCTACGCCTATTTGTCCATATACAACGAGATGTTCCGGAGCGCCAGACTGGTTATATTCAATTCAAGCCCGGAAGAAAGGCTCGCCAGGAGGCTCTTCGGCGCGTTTCAAGGCGGCGTTCTCCTGGGAGCGGGGGTGGACACGGAGTTTACCTCTGAGCCCGAGCGGTTCAGACGGAAATATTCCATGCAAGGCCCGTTCGTCCTGTGCGCCGGGAGGAAGGACGCGGGAAAGAACACCCCCCTGCTGGTCGATTTCTTCCGGAGGTTCAAGGAAGACAACCCGGCAAACCCGATGAAGCTCGTCCTCATCGGCCCCGGTGACGTCCCCATACCCGGGAGATACAAAAAGGAGATAATCGACCTCGGGTTCCTCGAGGCGCAGGATAAGTTTGACGCGTACGGGGCGGCGTTGTGCCTTTGCCAGCCGTCAGTGAACGAGAGTTTTTCCATCGTGCTGATGGAGGCATGGGCGTGTTCTACTCCGGCCCTTGTCCACGCGGGGTGCGAGGTGACGAGGGAATTCTGCGTCGAGAGCGGGGGAGGGCTCTATTTTTCCAATTATCCCGAGTTCGCCGAGGGCCTGCTTTTTATGTACGAAAACGACGGCGTGAGGAATGGTCTCGGGCAAAAGGGAGCCTCCTTCGTCAGGAGGAACTTTGCGTGGGACGTAGTGACCGAGAGGCTCTCGTCCGTTATCAGGGGGGGCAATGGAGAAGGTTGAGGTCCATCAGCTCCTGTCCAACCTCGATTACGGCGACGCGATCAGCGATAACGCGCTCGCGTTAAGGGACGTGTTGCGGGAAAGAGGCTATGTATCCAACATCTACGCCAGGTACATACACCCGAAGGTGGCCTCGGATTGCCGGTACTTCAAGGAGCACGCCAGGAGGAGCTCCGCCTCCAATATCGCCGTATTCCATCACTCAATCGCCTCTGAGGTCTCGGAATATTTCAAGGGCCTGCCGGACGGAAAGATCATGATATATCACAACATAACGCCGAGCCATTTCTACGAGCCGTTCAACGGGCGCATGTCTCATCTCCTTAAAAAGGGGAAGAACGAGTTGAAGGCGTTCTCCCGGGTCCCTGACCTCGCGCTCGGGGACTCGGCGTTCAACGCCGAGGAGCTTAAGTCCCTCGGGTACGGGAACGTCGGGGTCCTGCCCCTGCTGACGGACTTAAGGCGGCTTGAAGGCGACTCCGACAGGGCCGTCGTAGAGAGGTACGGAGACGGTCTCACGAACATCATATTCGTCGGGCGCATAGCCCCCAACAAGAGGATCGAAGACATAATCAGGGCCTTCTGCTTTTACCAGCGCTTTTTGAACCCGTCTTCGAGGCTCTTCCTCGTGGGGTCCAACAGGGAGACCGCATACGGAGCGGCCCTCTCCGGGCTCGTTAAAAGGCTCGGCGTTAGGGACGTGGTTTTTACGGGACACGTGACGGTTGAGGAGTTAAGGGCCTATTACAGACTCTCGCATCTCTTCCTCTGCATGAGCGAGCACGAGGGTTTTTGCGCCCCGCTCCTTGAGGCCATGTTCTTCAAGATCCCGGTTGTGGCATACCGCTCGAGCGCGGTCCCTGAGACGATGGGAGGGGCCGGCGTCCTCTTTAACGACAAAAAGGTCGAGGAGGTGGCGGAGCTCGCGGACTTGATCCTCCGCGACCCTGAATTGAGGCGGGGCATAGTCGAGGCGCAGACCGAAAGGCTTAAGGACTTCGACAGGGCCTCCATAGGCGAGAAGTTCATCGAGTTCGTGAAGTCGATACGGGGGGCTCAGTCGGACAGGGGAGTGTATGGTTTGAACTCCGGAAAGAGCGGGAGATGAGGGTAGCGTTTGTCGTCCAGAGGTACGGCCTTGAGGTCAACGGCGGGGCCGAGCTGTATTGCCGCAAGATCGCCGAGCGCCTCTCAAGGCGCTTCAGCGTTGAAGTCCTTACCACCTGCGCAATCGACTATCAGACCTGGAAAAACGAGTACAAGCCGGGCGTTCACACGGTTAACGGGATCACTGTCAGGAGGTTCCCTGTGGACGGGCCGAGGAGAAAAATGCGCTTTGGCCTCCTTTCAAGGCTCGTATTCGGCGGAAGACACCCGGAGCGGCTGGAGGTGAGCTGGATGAAGGCCCAGGGGCCTTACTCATCGGCCCTCTTCGAGTTCATCGACAAGGAAAAGGGCGGCTACGACTGCTTTGTGTTCATCACATACCTGTACTGCACGACCTTCTTCGGCCTCCCGCTCGTAAGGGGAAAGGCCGTGCTCGTGCCTACGGCCGAGGACGCGCCGCCTCTGAGGCTCGGGATATTCAAAAGTCTCTTCAACTCCCCGAGCGCGATAGTATACTGCGCCCCCGAGGAGAAAGCGCTGGTAAACAGGCTTTTCGGGAACGACGGCCTGCCAAGCGACATCATAGGCACCGGGATAGATATGCCGGTTAAGCCCGACGGGGAGCGGTTCAGGGCGAAGTTCGCCGTAGCGGACGAATTCATCGTATACGTGGGACGCATCACGCCGGACAAGGGGTGCGACGAGATGTTCGCCTTTTTTTTAAGGTACAAGGAGGAGCGGCCTGGCAGACTTAAGCTCGTCCTCCTCGGACGCGCCTTCATGGACGTGCCCACGCACCCGGATATCATACAGGCCGGCTTCGTTTCAGAGGAGGACAAGTTCGACGCGCTATGCGCATCGAGCATGCTTTTGATGCCGTCCAGGTTCGAGAGCCTTTCGATAGTCCTTATAGAGGCGTGGTTCTCAGGGAGGACCGTCATCGTGAACGCCGGGTGCGATGTGACGAGGGGGCAGGTTGAACGGAGCGGGGGCGGGCTGGCCTATGAGGGTTATGAGGCGTTCAGGGACGCAATTGACCGCCTCCTCGGGGATGAGCGCGAGAGGGCCAGGCTCGCCGGATCCGGCAGGGCGTTCGCGGAGGCCACCTATGGCTGGGAGTCGGTCGAAGGCAGGTATGCGGCCCTGATCGAGTCGGTTGGCATGGCGCAAGGCGCAGGAATGCGCCGCACCGGGCAGAAGACAATACCTCATGGGTGAGGCGTTTTCCTTTATGGCAGGACGCAGGGAGAGGGTCCATGCGGCAGGCTTTGTTCTTATTATGCTCGCCGGAGCGGCCCTTCGTTATTACGTGATAAAGGCCGACCTCGGGGTTACCATCGACTCCGACGAAGCTGTTATCGGTCTTATGGGCAAGCATATACTCGAGGGCAGGGAATACCCCGCGTATTTTTACGGACAGGGCTACATGGGGAGCCTCGAAGCCTTTCTGGCCGCGGGTGCCTTTGCCTTATTCGGCGTATCGGTATCGAGCCTCAAGCTCCTTATGCTCGCGCTTTCCATGGTCTTTGTGGCCGTGACTTATTTTCTCGCGCGCTCGATGGAGGATGAGGCCACCGCGCTTTTTGCGACCCTGCTCGTAAGCATCCCTCCGCCTTTCCTGACGGTATACGGCCTTAAGGCAAGGGGCGGGTATATCGAGACGCTGATCTTCGGGTCCTTATTAATGGTCCTGTCTCTTAAAATCAGGGGCTCGGCGCGCGGCTCCGCGCCTCCACTGATGTTTGCCCTAATGGGCTTCGTAGCCGGTCTGGCATGGTGGACGAATAACCTTGTCATTTACTACTTCGTCCCTGTGTCCCTTATCCTGTTCAAAGTGTTTCGGAGAGGCAATGCGCTAAGGCTGGCGGCCGTGACCGGGCTCTCTTTTTTAATCGGAAGCCTTCCAATGTGGATATACAGGGCCGCTCATTCGGGCGGGAACGGAGATCTGGTCTCGTTTAAAGGGTCTTTTCAGGCGTTCAAAAATTTTTTTCAGCAGGGGGTCCCCGTCATCCTGGGGGCGAGGCAGGCGTGGAGCGGGACTGATTTTTTCCCTTCAGCGACATTGTTACTTTCAGCTGCCTACGGGGGCTGTCTCCTGTATTATGCGCTCAAAAGGAAGGGGAGCGGCGCGCTGGTGACTGTCGCGTTCCTTTTGTCGGTCCCGGTGTTATTTGCTTTAAGCGTCAAGGCAGGAGGCTTCGCGATAGAGCCGCGTTACCTTCTGCCGATGTATTCCGTGTTGACTTTTATCGTGGCCTGGCCTATCGTAAAAATCTTTGATTATTCGAGGTTAGCCGGCGCGGCGGCGGCGGCTCTCCTCGTAGCTGTAAATCTTTACGGTACGTTTAATTTAAAACCGGAGCTCCAACTCCCTTTCTCGAACGGGCTCAGGGTCGAAAGGGAGAGCGGAGGGCTGATCGAGCTTCTGAAAAAAGAGGGAATAGACGCCGCTTACGCCGATTACTGGGTGGCCTACAGGCTTACTTTCGAGACCGGGGAAGATGTACTCGCCATACCGTGGGGAGAGACCGCGGTAAACAGGTACCCCCGATACCTTCAAATGATCAGGGAAAGAAAGAGGCATGCGTATATCCTCCAGGGCGCGCCTTCAGAGCGTTTCGAGACTTTTCTTAAGGACAACTCGATACGATTTACGAAGAAGGAGGCGGGCAATTACAGTGTATTCGACGGTTTTACAAGCGTAAGCACGGGTAAAGACGCCGTTTCGGCCGCCGGCTGGAGGTGTTCGGCGGAGGGAGACCCCGAAAACTGCGAAAAGGCCTTTGACAAAGACCCGGGGAGCGGATGGGACCCTCGCCTGTCGTCAAACGGGGCCGATTACATACTCGATACCGGCTCGGTGTCGGAGATAGGCTTTTTGAAGGTCGATTTCGGCCCATTGTTCGGCATGCTCGATAAAGCCCCTGGCGCAACTGTAAGCCTGTTTCTATCCGATGACGGCCTTGCCTGGACAGGTCCCCGGCCTCTCACGCATATTGACGTCAAGGGAGACGGTAATTCTTTTATTTTCGCGCTGAACGGGGGCAGGGCGAGGTATGTAAAGATAACGCAGGACCGCCGTGTGGCTTCCAATTTTCACCCGATTTATGAGATAATGAAATATTGAGCGGAAGACAGCATGAAAATGCATGACATCCTGAGATTTTAGATGAGATTATCCGTAGTCATCCCTGTTTACAATGAAAAGAATACCGTTAAAAACATCCTCGCGCGCGTAAAGGCCGTCGATATCGAGAAGGAGATTATCCTTGTCGACGACTGTTCGACAGACGGCACCAGGGAGATATTGAAGGAACTCGCCGGAGGGGGCGAGACCGTCATTTTTCACGAGAGGAACATGGGCAAGGGGGCGGCCCTCCGGACGGGGTTCGCGCATGTGACAGGCGATTACTGCATCGTCCAGGACGCGGACCTCGAGTACGACCCCGAGGACTATCATAAGCTCGTCGCGCCGGTCCTCAAGGGAAGGGCCGAGGTGGTCTACGGGTCGAGGTTCACCGGAGAGCACAGGAACATGTTCTTCCACCACTGGGTCGGGAACAAATTCCTGACCCTTGTAACCAACCTGCTGTACAATACGACCATAAGCGACATGGAGACGTGCTATAAGCTCTTCAGGAGCGACATCATAAAGTCAGTGAACATAAGGTCCAACAGGTTCAACTTCGAACCTGAGATAACCGCGAAGGTGCTTAAAAAAGGCTTCAGGATCTACGAGGTCCCGATTTCCTACGCCGGGAGAGAGTTCTCGGAAGGCAAGAAGATAACATGGAAGGACGGCATCTCGGCCCTGTGGACGCTCCTTAAATACAGGTTCGTGGACTGACCTCGTCAATTAAAAAAATAAAAGGAGTTTTTGCGGAATGGTCAAGAAGAAAGCCTTTATCACCGGAGTTACCGGACAGGACGGCTCTTATCTCTCCGAGTTCCTGCTTTCAAAGGACTATGAGGTATACGGGATGGTCAGGAGGGCGTCCGTTGAGCGGTTTGAAAGGATCGAGCATATAAAAGACAGGATGCACCTCGTGCAGGGCGACCTTACGGACCAGTCCTCGCTCGACGAGGCCGTAAAGACGATAATGCCGGATGAGGTCTATAACCTCGCGGCGCAGTCTTTTGTCCCAACCTCGTGGAACCAGCCTACGCTCACCGGAGAGGTGACGGGCATGGGCGCGACCCGGCTTCTCGAATCCGTAAGGAAGATAAAACCCGACGCGAGGTTCTACCAGGCCTCATCCAGCGAGATGTTCGGCAAGGTGAGAGAGGTCCCCCAGGACGAGCTTACGCCCTTCCACCCTAGGTCGCCGTACGGGGTAGCCAAGGTCTACGCCCACTTCATAACGGTCAATTACCGCGAGAGCTATAACATGTTCGCCTGTTCGGGTATCCTCTTCAACCACGAATCCCCGAGGAGGGGGTTCGAGTTCGTGACCAGGAAGATAACAAGCATTGTCGCGCGGATAAAGCTCGGTCTTGCGAACGAGCTCAGGCTCGGCAACCTCGACGCCAAAAGGGACTGGGGGTTCGCCGGGGACTACGTGGAGGCGATGTGGATGATGCTCCAGCAGGACGAGCCTGACGATTACGTCATCGCCACCGGCGAGACGCACAGCGTGAAAGAGTTCGTTGAGCTTGCTTTCAGGGCGGCGGGGCTCGCCTGGGAAAAGTACGTCGTAATCGACCCGAAGTTCTTAAGGCCCGCCGAGGTAGAGCTCCTCATAGGGAGCCCGAAAAAGGCGAAGGAGAATCTCGGCTGGTCCCCGAAGGTGGGCTTCCCCGAGCTCGTAGCCATGATGGTCGAGGAAGACTTAAGGACGCTTAAGGCGGTGCAGGCGTGACCATCGGCCTTGTTTCAGTTCAACAAAGGGGCGGCCCTTGCGGAAGGTCCTGATAACCGGGATAGCCGGGTTCGCCGGCTCCCAGCTCGCCGAGAGGCTACGCGCCAGGGGTGTTGAGGTCTGGGGCATCACCATCGACGATTCCATCGGGAACCTTGCTGGCGTCCCGGGGCTTAACCTCGTCAAATGCGACCTGCTGGATTTCCCCGCTTTAAGGGAGGTCATCGCAGGGGTGCGCCCGGACGCGGTCTTCCATCTGGCGGCGCAGTCTGCGCCGTCGCTCTCGTTTAAGTTCCCCGGCGAGACGCTCAGGGTCAACATCTTCTCGACCCTTAACCTCTTCGAGGCCTTGGTCGAGTGCTCGCCGGAGAGCCGCATAGTGAATGTCGGGTCCGGGGATGAGTACGGTGAGGTCGCTGAAAAAGACCTCCCGGCAAAGGAGACCGCGGAACTGAGGCCCCTGAACCCCTATGCCGTAAGCAAGGTGACGCAGGACCTGCTGGCGTTCCAGTACTGGAAGAGCAAGGGGCTCAAGGCCGTCAGGTGCCGGCCTTTCAACCACTACGGGCCGAGGCAGTCGGAGGTCTTCGTCTGCTCGGACCTCGCCAGACAGATAGCGGAGATAGAGGCAGGGATAAGGACCGAAAAGAGGGTGATGGTCGGGAACCTGGAGGCCGCCAAGGACTTCCTCTATGTGAAGGACGTGGTCTCAGCCTACGAGCTACTCGCCGAAAAAGGGGAGTTCGGGGGCGTCTACAATATATGCTCCGGCAAGGCCGTGCAAATCAGGGAGATCATAGAGACCCTCGTCTCGTTTTCGACGGAGCGGATAGACATAATGCAGGACCCGGGGAAGCTCCGCCCGGCGGACGTAAAGGCGCTTTACGGGGACGCCGGGCGCCTCAAGGCGCTCGGCTGGAAGCAGGAGTATACTCTGGAGGCGGGGCTTAAGGACCTCCTTGAGTTCTGGAGGGATAAGATAAAGAAGGTCATGGCCTGAGGTCCGCTCGGCGTTCGGCTTTTTACCCGGCGGCCTAATGGGGAGTTTAAGGGCTTTCGCAAAACGGACTTTTACGGCGCGGTCCATCCTCGGAAATCGATTGTTCTTGTACCCGTCAGTCTAATATATTTTCGTAAAGGGGGGCGTTTGGCTGGATCCGCTCTGCAGATAGCGTTCGACGGCAGGGTCATAAGGGCCGGCAAATCAGGGGTGGGGGTCTATGCCGAGAGCCTCCTTTCAGCACTTTCGTCCATAGACAAGAAAAGCGCCTACAAGGTGCTCTCTAACGAAGTCTTCAAGTCCCTTTCAAGGAACTTCTCCTCGGTCCAGACGAACGTAAGCATCGAGAGCCATCCCTTCGGGGATCTGTGGGAGCAGTTCTATCTGCCCGCGTACCTCAAGGGGAATAAGGTGGACGTCTTCCATTCCCCGACCTTCCATATCCCCTTCGTCTCAGGCAGGTTCAAGAAGGTCGTCACGATCCACGACCTCGTATCATTCAGGACGCCGCAGACGCAACCCAGGGGCTTTACCCTTTACAGCCGTTTCATGACCCGTTTCGCGTCCCTCTCGGCGGACGCCATTATAGTGCCTTCCAGGACGGTGAAATCCGAGCTCGTGGGGTTGCTGAACGTAAGCCCGGAGGTCCTCCATGTCATCCCTGAGGCCCCGAGGGGTATGTTCAGGCCCGCGTCCAGGGCCGAGTGCGAATCCGTCAAAAGTAAGTACGGCCTCTCCGGAAGCTTCATACTCACGGTAGGCTCCATAGAGCCGAGAAAAAACATCCCGTCCCTGATACGAGCGTATTCGTTGTTGAGGCAGAGGGGAAAGACGCGCCACAAGCTCGTCATCTGCGGCGCGAAGGGATGGATGCGCGAGCATGAGAGGATACAGGGGCTTATAGGGGACCTTGGGATCGGCAACGACGTGGTATTTACGGGATATGTGCCTGATGAAGACCTGCCGGCCATGTACACGCTCGCCGACCTCTTCGTATACCCCTCGCTTTACGAGGGGTTTGGCCTCCCGCCTCTCGAGGCGATGGCGTGCGGGTGCCCGGTCGTAGCGTCCAACTGTTCGGCTATCCCCGAGGTCGTAGGCGACGCGGGGGTGCTCGTTGAGCCGATGGACGCCGACGGCATCTCTGAGGCCATGCAGAGCGTCATGGAGGACGAGGGCCTTAAGAGGAGGCTTTGCGCCGCGGGCTTCGCGCGCGCGCGGGAGTTCTCCTGGGAAAAGACGGCCAGAGAGACGCTAAAGATTTATATGGCCGTCATGGGGAGGTAGACTCTCATGCGCCGAAATACTTTCAATGTCCGGCTGGCGTCCAGCGGCAACGCAATCGCGCCCGGCGCGCTCGCCGTTTCCGTCAAGGCGACTGATCGGTTTTGATCCGTCTATGAGACCCCGGAAGTTTTTGATAATGAAGCTCGCCGGAATGGGCGACGTCCTCATGGTGACGCCCGCGGCGCGCTCGCTTAAAAAGTCCTTCCCTGATGCGTCCGTCACATGGCTTGTGGGCTCCTCGGTAAGCGACGCGCTCAGGAGAAACCCGTATGTGGACGAGGTCCACGCGATAGACGACAGGCTTTTTTTCAAGGGCTCGGTCAAGGAGAAGGCCGGGGTCATAAGGGACCTCGTAAGGGATATGAGGAAAGAGCGGTTCGACGCCGGGTTCGTCCTACACAGGGACTGGAAGTACGGGGCCCTTCTGAGGTTATGCGGCGTCAAGAGGCTATACGGCCTTAAGAGAGGCTTCGCATCGGGCATTCTGCTGACAGGGTCGGTCTCTTTCGACGCGCCGGTACACCATATAATCCATTATATCGAGGCCGTAAAACTCGCCGGAGCGCGTGAAGACGGCCTCCATATGGATTTTTTCATAGGCGACGCGGCAAGGAAGGGCGCCTCCGAAAGGTTGGCGGGGCTCGGCATGAAGCCGGGCAAGCTCATCGGCATCGCCCCTGGCGGCGCGAGGAATGTAAACGAGGTGATGGATTCGAGGAGGTGGCTGGAGGAGAACTTCAGGGCCCTGACGGCGCTTCTGGCCAGGGCCGGGTTCAAAGTAGCCGTTTTCGGCTCCTCAGGCGACAGGTGGTTCACTGAAAACCGGGCCTTGCCGGAGGGCGTCCTCGACCTCATCGGAAAGACGACCCTTGAGGAGACCGCCGCCTTCATGGAAAACTGCTCGTTGGTCGTGGCGAACGACAGCGGCCCCATGCACCTTGCGGCCGCAGTCGGCAGGCCAGTCGTCTCCATATTCGGCCCGACCGACCCGCGCGAGAAGCACCCGCTTACAAGGGGCAGTTTTTATTTCTGGAAGGGGCAGGGGCTTAAATGCTCCCCGTGTTATTCCCACGGCAGTTTCCCTGATTGCAGGACGCTCGAGTGCATGAGGATGGTAACTGTCGAGGAGGTCTTCGACAAGGTCCGTGAGCTGGCAGGCTTTTCAGGCGGAGGTCTTTGAATATGGGACTTATCGGCAAAAAAACCCCTGTCACCGTTCCTGCGGCCCCCTTCGCGGAGTTGTTCGTTGATATTGGCAATGGGTTCGGCGTAGCTACGTCCGTCACAATGGCGCTCGGAGACTTTGACGGTGTCAAGGAAATGGAATTCGACCTTAAGCCGTTCAATGGGGCTAAGGCCTTGAGGTTCGACCCCCTGAACGGCTATGCCGTCATAAAGCTCAGGAGGATAGAGCTTTGGAGTGCGGACGGCAAGGTGATAAGGGTCCAGGAGTGCGCTACGAACGGGTTTGAGGAGAAGGGAAAGCTGATTTTCCCGGACGACGACCCGCAGATACATCTGAAGATAGACCCGAGGCTCAAAGACGTCGTAAAGGCGGTCTTCAGGGTCGAGTACGTAGCGACCGGGAAAGAGGCGACAAGGCGTTGCACGGGCGCGCTCGCCGAAAAAGACAGCGGTCCTTTCGGGGCGCCGTCCGTTGCCTCGCGCCTGCTGAGTTTTATAAGGAGCAGGTTATGATCAGGGCTTTTTTTGCGCACTGCGCCTCGCCCGGGGCCGGGCCCCCACGGATTAAAACCCAGCCTTTAAACCCGCTTAATTTCTCTACCATTTTTCGTTGAAATATCTTAAAATATGAGGATTGACTTGCCGCCTTTTTCGAGCGGTATGTCGATAGCGTTTCGCGGCCCCGGTGCCGTTGACCGTCCGCGATATCCGGCCCGTCAAACGGTAACAGATGGGTTCAAACTCGCTAAAAAGGCAGGGTATGGCGTTCAGGCTTGATATAATAAAGGCGTATTCGGTCTCGGAAATAGAGGCGAAGGTGGGGGAGGCCATGAAGAGGTACTCCGACCTCCTGCCCGGCGACATGTCCGCGAAGATCGTAATAAAGCCCAACATGAACAGCAACATGAACGCGCTTACCGGCAATACGACGGACTTAAGACTCGTCGCCGCCGTTATAAAGTTCCTCAAAGGTTGCGGGTACGGGGATATATCGATAGCCGAGGGGACGAACTCCGGCTTTTACAGGTCCGGGATAAGCGTGATATCGAGGCTCTCCTTTGACCAGCTCGCGAAGTTCTACGGCGTAAAGGTAATAGACCTCAACTACTCGAAGAAGGTCGAAATAGGGTTCGAGGACGGCGTAAAGGCGAGTGTCGCGAGGGAGTGCGTCGAGGCGGACTTCCTCATAAACATGCCTAAGCTGAAGACCCACTTCGAGGCCGGGATGAGCGTGTGCCTCAAAAACCTCATGGGCTGTCTCGTCGGCCAGGAGAACAAGAAGAAGACCCACCTCCACCTCGCCAAAAATATCGTGAACATCAATAAGAGGGTGAAGCCCGGCCTCCACATAGTCGACGGCCTCATCTCCATGGAAGGGCTCGGGCCGACAAGGGGCACGCCGGTAAGGACCGGGGTCGTCCTCATCGGGACGGACCCCTATCTCCTTGACCTCGTCTGCGCGCGCCTGGCCGACTTCGACTACAAGAAGGTCCGGACCCTGAAGGCCGCGGAAGCGGCCGGGCTCCTTACAAAAGACCACCTGAGGTTCGCCTCGTCCATAGATCTGTCCGGCGTTAAAAGGAAGTTCAAGGAGCCGGTGGCTAACGCCTTCGCCTCCTTTATCCACAGCCCCAAGAGGCAGAAGTATTTTCTCGCGGTGAGGAACACGAAGGTCTTCAGCCATCTCTGCAACACGCGGTTTTTCGGGAACCTCCTCTTCAAGACGGGTCTCAGGCAGGACAACTTCATAAAGACCGAGATGGAGTTCAAGGGTTTTTCGTTCGATAAGGCCAGGTGCGTCAAAGGGTGCACCAAGTGCGCCGACTATTGCCCGGTAAAGCTCAAGCTCCCCGATGTCGTCGCCGCTAAGGACAACGGGTGCATCGGTTGCCAGTACTGCTTCCTCGTCTGCCCGTCGGGGGCGATAGGTTTCAAGGGCTCAATGGGCTTTCTCTCAGAACAGCTACGCCAATACGAAAGGATAACCAAGGAAATCGCATAATGAAGATATTGTTTTTGAACCCCCCGTTCCTGAAAAAATTCTCCAGGCCCCAGAGGTCGCCCGCGGTCACGAAGAGCGGCACGCTGTACTTTCCGCTCTGGCTCGCCTCCGCCGCCTCGGTCGTGATGGAAAAGGGGCACGATATAGACTTCATCGACGCCCCTGCTGACGGGCTCACCATACAGGACGTCGAGAACCGCGCCCTTGCCTTCGGCCCAGGTCTCATCGTCATGGACACGTCGACCCCGTCCATAAATAACGACATCGACATGGCCGGGAGGCTTAAAGACCTCATGCCCGGCGCGTTCATAATCGCCGTCGGCACGCACGTCTCGGCCCTCCCGGACGACGTCATGAAGATGGATGCGAGGCTTGACGCGGTAGCGAGGTTCGAATACGACTTCACCATCCTCGACCTCGCCGATACGCTTTCAAAGAACGGGCCGCTCGGCTCTGTAAAGGGCATCTGCTGGAAGGACGGCGGCAACATCGCGCATAACGAGAGGCGGCCGTTTATCGAGAACCTCGACGAACTGCCGTTCGTCTCAAAGGTCTATAAGAGGTTTTTGAGGATAGAGAACTACTTCAACCCCAACGCGCTTTTTCCCATGGTGACTATAACGACTTCGAGGGGATGCCCGTTCCCGTGCACATTCTGCGTCTACCCGCAGACGCTCATGGGCAGGGGCTTTAGAAGCAGGTCCGTGGAAAACGTCGTAGACGAGATGGAATACATCATAAAGAACTTCCCCCACGCCAAGTCGATCTTCTTCGAGGACGACACCCTGACTGTGGACAAAAAGAGGCTGAAGGCGCTCTCTGAGCTTATCAAAAAGAGGGGGGTCAGGATCACCTGGACCGCCAACTCTCGCATAGGCATAGATTATGAATCGATGAAGGCGATTAAGGAAGCCGGGTGCCGTTCGCTCTGCGTCGGGTTCGAGAGCGGCAGCCAGAAGATACTCGACAGCATGAAGAAGAAGACGAAGCCCGATGAGATGAAGGCCTTCATGCGTGACGCCAAGAGGGCGGGGCTCCTTATCCACGGCTGTTTCATGGCCGGGCTCCCCGGAGAGACGAAGGAGACCTTGCAGGAGACCCTTAATCTCGCCAAGGATTTATGCCCTGATACCGTCCAGTTCTACCCGGTGATGGTCTACCCCGGCACAGAGGCATACGACTGGTACAGCCAGAAGGGGCTCATCCGGTCCACCGACTTCTCGCGCTGGATAACCCCGGAGGGGCTCCACAATACGGTCATAAGGACCGAGGACCTCTCTGCCGAGGACCTCGTAAGGTTCTGCGACGACGCCCGGAGGGAATTCTATCTGAGGCCCGGCTACATCCTGTATAAGCTCAAACAGCTCATTACGTCGCCGAGCGATATAAAGAGGACGGTCAAGGCCGCGAGGACTTTCTTCAAGTACCTCCTCAAGGGTTCGGACATAAAGAAGGCGAGCGCGTAAAAATGCTCCCCCGCGTCTCCGTAATAGTCCCAGCCTACAATTCGGAGAATACCATCGGGAGGTGCCTGTCCGCGCTCGCCGGACAGGACTATCCGAAGCGCCTTGTTGAAGTGATAGTCGTCGACGACGGCTCCAGGGACTCTACCGCCGAAATAATAAAAGGGCATGGGGTAAAATACCTCTGGCAGACCAACAAGGGGCCGGCTACCGCCCGGAATAAGGGTGTAGAGGAGGCCACAGGCGGGATAATACTCTTTACCGACGCCGACTGCGTCCCTGAGAAGAACTGGATAAGGGAGATGGCGAGGCCCTTTGATGATAAGGACGTCGTAGCGGTCAAGGGCGCGTACAGGACTGGACAAAAGGAGATAGTCGCGAGGTTCTGCCAGATAGAGTTCGAGGAGAGGTTCGAGATGTTGAGGAAGGCCGCCTCCATCGACATGATAGACACCTACTCCGCCGGTTTCAGGAAGGATATCTTCGACAAGATGGGCGGGTTCGACACGAGCTTTCCTGCGGCCAACAACGAGGACACCGAGCTCTCATACAGGATGTCGGCCAAGGGCTTCAAGATGGTATTCAACCCCAACGCCGTTGTGAGCCACCTTAACCACCCTGCCTCGATAAAGAGGTACGCGAGGATAAAGTTCTGGCGGGGCTACTGGCGGATGGTCGTCTATAAAAAATTTCCGGACAAGATGCTCAAGGACACCTACACGCCGCAGACGCTTAAATTCCAGACCCTCCTTTCCCTGATTGCGGCGCTCTCGCTCCCCGTCGCCTTGCTTATCAGGCCCTGGGGCGGGATTTTGTTCCTGGCCGTTGCGGCCCTCTTTTTTCTGACTACCCTCCCGTTCCTCAAGATTGCGCTTTTCAGGGACCCGCTTGTAGCGCCATTTGCCCCGGCGCTGTTGTTTCTCCGCGCCGTGTCTATCGGCACAGGAGCGCTCTGGGGGACTATTAAAAGATAACTATGAACGACGGCGTATCTATCATAAAGAGCGTATGCAGGGTCTGCCACGGCGGCTGCGGAGTGCTCGTCCATGTGAAGGACGGCAAGGTCGTGAAAGTTAAGGGCGACCCGGCGTCTCCGATGAACCAGGGCTGGATGTGCCCCAAGGGGGTCTTCTCGCCTGAAATCGCGAACCACCCGGAGAGGCTCAAATACCCGCTTCGTAGAAAGGGCGAGAGGGGCTCTCTTAAGTGGGAGAGGATATCGTGGGACGAAGCGCTCTCGGAGATCTCAGCAAAGGTCGGCGCGATTAGAAATGAGACGGGGCCGGAATCCGTCGCGCTCGGCCAGGGGACCGGCAGGCACCACTACATGCATGTAGTCAGGTTCGCGAACCAGCTCGGCACGCCGAACTGGTACGAGCCGGGGCTCGCGCAGTGCTTCATACCGAGGATAACCGTAAGCAACCTCACATACGGCGGCTTCGTAGTCGGCGATTATTACGGAGAGGTCGCGCCGAAGTGCATACTCTTCTGGGCGCACAACCCGCTTATAACCGGCCCCGACGGAGAGCTCGCGCCCTCTGTCAAGAGGGCGCTCGACAAGGGCTGTGTATCGATTGCGATCGACCCCCGGAGGACCGAGACGGCGAAGAGGTGCGGCCAGTGGCTCGCGATTCGCCCCGGCACGGACGCGGCGCTCGCGCTCGCCATGATAAACACAATCATTAACGAAGGGCTCCATGACAAGGAGTTCGTCGAGAAGTGGACCGTCGGCTTCGAGGAATTAAAGAAACACGTCGAGCCCTTTACGCCCGCGTGGGCAGAGCCGATTACGACCATCCCTGCCGCCTCTATAAGCGAAGCGGCGCGCGCATACGCGACGAACAAGCCCGCGATACTTGAGTGGGGATTGGGGTTGGAGCAAAACTTCAATTCGCTCCAGACCGTAAGGGCGGTGGCGTTGCTCCGCGCCATAACCGGGAATATCGACGTCCCGGGCGGCGACATACTCGGGATGAACGTCATAAGGAGCTATCCTACCTTAAAAGACAAGCTCCCCGAGGGGATGGGGAAGAAGCGGCTCGGGTCAGACGAGTTCAAGCTTTTAGGAGGCTGGCGGGCCTTCATGCCCTCGGCCCACATACCCGCGCTCTTTAAGGCCATGAGGACAGGCGACCCGTACAGGGTAAGGGCGCTCCTCATATTCGGCAACAACCCGCTTGCCACAGTCGCGAATTCTAAAGAGGTTTATGAGAGTCTAAAAGCCCTCGACCTCCTTGTCGTAACGGACCTCTTCATGACGCCGACCGCGGCTATCGCCGACTATGTCCTCCCAGCCGCTTTCTGGACAGAGACCAAACAGGTAATCGGCTATCCTCTGGTCGTTGAGAACATGGTCATGGCGCAGTCCGCGATAACGCAGACCGGCGAGTGCAGGCAGGACGAGTGGATAATGGACGAGCTCGCAAAAAAGCTTGAGCTCCCCGGCGCGGGCGATGGGCTTGACGAGGTCATGGACTATCAGCTGGAGCCTTTAGGCGTAAAATACGCAGACCTTGTAAAGACGGTCTGCGCCCACCCGAAGCACGAGTACAGGAGGTTCGAGAAGTCCGGCTTCAGGACGCCTTCGAGGAAGGTAGAGCTCTTCTGCAAGACTCTTGAGCGGATGGGATACGACGGCCTGCCGACGTTCAAGGAGCCTCCTGAGAGCCCGGCGTCCGCCCCGGTCCTTGCCGAAGAGTTCCCGTACATATTGATAACAGGTGCGAGGCGTCTTGAGTTCTTCCACAGCGAACACAGGCAGGTTAAGTCGCTCCGCGAACTTAAACCCGACCCAGAAGCTGAGATGCACACCATAGTCGCCAGCTCTCTCGGCATATCAAACGGCGACTGGGTCAAAGTATCGTCGCCGCGCGGCGCAATAAGGATGAGGGCGCGCGTTACTGACGACATACACCCGCGCGTAGTGAGTGTCGAGCACGGGTGGTGGTTCCCGGAAAAGGCCGGCCCCGAGTTCGGCGTATTCGAGTCCAACGCCAATGTGCTTACTAACAACAAACCGCCGTACGACCCCGGGTTCGGCTCCTATCAGCTCCGGGGCTTGCTCTGCAAGGTGGAAAAGGAGAAGAGTTGACGATGGATTTATCCAAAAAGGTCTTTGTCCTCGGCATAGACGGCGCGCCGCAAACGCTTCTTTCGGAGTACGCGGAGCAGGGGGTCATGCCGAACCTCAAGAATATCCTCTCCGGAGGCTACAGCCTCATACAGATGGACGCCTCCATACCGGACGTGTCGTCGACCTCGTGGGCCTCGTTCATGACCGGCGTCAACCCGGGAGAGCACGGCATCTACGGCTTTATGGAGCTCCTCCCCAACACGTACAGGCTGGCGTTCCCTAATTACGCTTCCATAAAGGCCCCCGCGTTATGGGACATTATAGGCGGGACATCGGGTGCAAGGGCCTCAACACTTGCTGACAAATTCAAAGGTCGCGTGCCGAATACCCTTCGCTCTATCGTCATCAACATGCCTGAGACCTTTCCGGCCCCGGCCCTTAACGGCGTCCTTACATCCGGGTTCGTCTGCCCGGACCTCAGGAAAGGCACCTATCCGGAATCCGCCTATGAGTACCTCCGCTCAATAAACTATATTATGGATATCGAGGCCTCTAACGCCTCAGATAAGCCGGACGCCTTTTTCGACGAAGCGCTGATCGCGCTTCAAAAAAGGGCGGAGGCCTTCATGCACTTCATGGACAATGAACGCTGGGACCTCTTCATAGGCGTCGTCACCGAGACCGACAGGCTACACCACTTCTTCTTCGACGCGGCGCGGGACAAGACCCACAAATACCACGAGAGATTCGTCTTTTTTTACACGAAGATGGATGATATAATCGGAAGGGTTTTTGAGAGGTTCATGGCCTCTACCAACGGCCGCGGCTTGTTTATGACTATGTCGGACCACGGCTTCGCGCCGATAAGGAAAGAGGTCTACCTTAACAGGCTCTTTGTCGAGAAGGGGTTGCTTACGCTCGACCCCGTACGCGAGTACTTCGAACAGGTAGGAGCGGGCTCAAAGGCCTTTGTCATGGACCCCGGTCGGATTTATCTGAATTACGAGGGCAGATACCCCGGCGGGGCGGTTCCGGCAAGAGACAGGGGGGCGGTTTTAAGCGAGATAAAATCCATTCTCATCGATTTAAAGGACAGCGATGGGAACGCCGTAATAAAAAGGGTCTACGATGGGACGGAGTTATATTCCGGGAATGAATCCGGCCGCTCCCCGGACCTCGTAGCCGTTGGCAACGACGGTTTCGATATAAAGGGCAATATAAAAAAGCCGCAGGCCTTCGGGACCTCGCACTTCAGGGGCATGCACACGAGGCATGACGCGCACTGCGTCATGCCCTCCGGTACGGCGCCCCTTGGACGACTGCACATAGAAAACCTCGCGTCCATCATACTTGAGAGGTTTATTTAAGGAGAGACTCATGGACCATCTTACCGCCCTTGAGAACAAATCGATATTCATCATACGGGAGGCGTACTTCAGGTTCCGGAACATCGCCATGCTCTGGTCCGTGGGCAAGGACTCTACGACCCTCCTCTGGCTCGTCAGAAAGGCCTTCTTCGGGGTGGTCCCTTTCCCGGTGATACACATCGACACGACTTACAAGTTCCCCGAGATGTACAGGTTCAGGGACGAGTACGCGAAGAAGTGGGGCTTAAACCTCATCGTCGGCAGGAACGAAGGGCAGGTAGAGGCGGGCATGGGGCCTGGCAAGGGGACGAAGCTCGACTGCTGTAACGAGCTGAAGACCAACGCCCTGAAGCAGATAATCGAGAAGAACGGCTTCAAGGCGCTCCTGCTCGGCATAAGGCGCGACGAACACGGGATAAGGGCGAAGGAGAGGGTCTTCTCCCCGAGGGACGAGAACTTCAAGTGGGACTACGAGAACCAGCCGGCGGAGCTGTGGGACCAGTACAAGTCCACCGCCGCAGAGGACAACCACTTCAGGGTCCACCCGATACTCCACATGACCGAGCTCGACATCTGGAAGTACATGAAGAAGGAGAATATCCCTCTGACGGAGCTGTACGTGAGCAAGAACGGCAAGAGATACCGCTCCATCGGGTGCGCGCCGTGCTGTAGTCCGATAGACTCGACCGCGTCGAATGTGGACGAGATAATAGCCGAGCTTGAGTCCACGCACACCTCCGAGCGCGCCGGAAGGGCGCAGGACAAGGAGGACGCGTATACGATGCAGAAGCTAAGGTCTTTAGGATACATGTAAGGGGGAGTTATGGAAGAAAGATCATTGCATATAGTCATCGTCGGCTCGGTCGACCACGGGAAGTCTACCCTCATAGGCAGGCTCTTCTTTGATTCCGGGTCTCTGCCGCCCGAGAAGCTCGAAGAGGTCAAAAGGGTATGCGCGGAGCTTGGCCGTCCGCTTGAGTTCGCCTACGTGATGGACAACCTCGAGGAGGAGAGGACGAGGGGCATAACGATCGACATCGCCCACACCTTTTTCGCCACACCCAAAAGGAAGTACGTGATAATCGACGCCCCTGGGCACAAGGAGTTCTTGAAAAACATGATAAGCGGCTCGTCGCAGGCAGAGGCCGCCATCCTCCTCGTGGAGATAACGAGGGGCATTCAGGAGCAGACGTTACGCCACTGCTACATCCTGAGCCTCCTCGGCATAAAGCAGGTCGTTGTGACGGTCAATAAGATGGACCTCGCCGGGTATTCCGAGGCCGCCTTCCTCGACCTCAAAAAGCGGATAGAGGAGGTAACGATGAAGTACGGGATAACGCCCTCGTACATCATCCCTATTTCCGCCATGGAAGGAGAGAACGTAGCCGCGGCGAGCGACAAGCTCTCCTGGTACAAGGGTCCGACGGTCCTTCAGGCGCTCGACAACTTCGAGGAGATGAAGATAGAGGAGAAGGGCGCGAGGTTCCCTGTACAGGACGTCTATGAGATAAGCGGGCAGAAGATAGTAGCCGGACGCATAGAGGCCGGCAGATTGATAGAAGGCCAGGGGCTCTGGGTCCTCCCCGGAAAGACTAAGGCGAAGGTCGCGAGCATAAAGAAGTATCTGGAGCCTGACCTTAAAGAGGCGCAAACAGGCGAGTGCGTCGGGCTCATCCTCGAAGGCGCGGAGGTAAAAAGGGGGGACATACTCTCTGAGACCCTCTCCCCTACGATCACGAGAACCGTCCACGCGAACATCTTCTGGATGATAGACAAGGACTATAAGCTCGGGATCCCGCTCACCTTCAAGTGCGCCACACAGGAGACGAGGGGCAAGATTGAGAGGATAAGGAGGAGGTTCGACCCGGCCTCAGAAAAAGAGGCCGTGACCGACGCGGCGAGCATCAGCCAGGCCGAGGTGGCCGAGGTCGACATAACCTTGAGCGCGGAAGTGGCGATAGAGAGGTTCTCGGATATCCCGGAGCTCGGCAGGTTCGTACTCGAGCATGACGGGCGACCTGTGGCCGGAGGGATAATCATTTAAGGCTGCTTCCAAAAAGCGCATTTTTCTGACCTTAAAAAATATCTAATTTTTAGAGGTAGCCTTAATCCAGGCCTTGAACTGAGGCGCGCTCAAGCGCCGGTTATTGGCCTTGTAAGACACGGGTCAAAACAGTATAATCCTCCCCCATGCCATTTAGTATTGACCTCCATATCCACACGACTTTCAGCGGCGACAGCACGGTAGCGCCCGAGGAGGCGATAGAGCGCGCCATCGCCCTCGGCCTCGACGGCGTCGCCTTTACCGAGCACAACTCGTTTGCCGCGTCCGACCCGGTGGAAAGGCTAAAGGAGAAGTACGGCGGGAGTATCCTGATACTCCGGGGCGTTGAGTACTCCTCTTCCGACGGGCACATGCTCCTCTTCGGCATAGACGAGAGGGTCGTAAGCGCTCTCGGACGCTACGCCCCGGCGTTCGATGTCATAAGGGCCGTCAAGGAGGCCAATGGCGTCGCTATCGTCGCACACCCCTTCAGGGAGTGGGCGCTCTTCAGGTCCGACTTGTCCACATTCAACTTTACAGCAATCGAGGCCTTCAACGGCCATAACAACGATGAAGAGAACAGACAGGCGCTCGTTGCCGCCGGTTCGCTCCGATTGCCCACGACCGGCGGCTCCGACTCGCATAGCCCTGCAGAGGTCGGTGTCTGCTATACCGAGTTCCCCGGCCGGGTTACCGAAGAAAATTTCGTGGAGGCGCTCATACTCGGCGGCTATTGTGGGATGTACCGGAAACAGTTACCCTGAAAACGCCTCTTACGCCTTGTCTATGGACTCGATAAACGAAAATCGACGCGGTAATACAGCCCTTTGCTCAGGGACAAGGGATGGCTTTTTTAGTTGGCCGGGCGGCTTTACGCGGATATAATGCGCGCTTGAAGGCATGAGGCCGTAGAAGGAGGCTCTCTATTCAGGACCGTTCCATGAAAACGCAATGGGTGATCGTCGCTGTTTTCTTTCTTCTGGGTCTTTTTTTCCGTTTGACCGTCTTCATTGAGCCGCACACGGAGGGAGACGAGCTTATATACTCAGCCCTCGTGGAGCAGTTGGAGGACGGGAACGGCTACACCCTGCAGGGGACCCCGCTTGTTACATACGGGGCCGTCGACAGGGAACAGTATGACAGGAAGCTCTTCTTCCATCCGCCCGGCGGCATAGCCCTTTTCTGGCTCTCCAATCATTTTATCGGGCCAAAGGGCATAGCCGTTGTACAGGTCTTTTCCTATGGACTGTTTTTCTGGTCCATGATCTCCCTGGCAAGGCTCCTTGGCCTCACGGGCCGGTCCATGGCCGTCGTCGGCGCGCTTTCGGCCTTCAACCCGATAATGGCGCATGTCGCGACCAACTACTGGCTTGACGGGCCTCTGCTCGCCTTCAGCACGTTCTCCGCCGCTCTTTTCATCCGCTCCGTTGTCCGCAAAAGCCTCGTCTCGGCATCTGTCGCCGGGGCGGTCCTCGGGTACGCGAGCCTCATAAAAATTACCGCGGTCCTCGTTATACCCGGCGTCCTCGTCATGGCCTGGTTTCTCATCGAAGCCCCAAGGGCAGGCGCGTTCATCCGTTTTGCGGCTTGTCTGGTTGTGCCCGCGTTCATTGTCCAACTGCCCTGGGAGGTATGGCAATGGATCGAGTTCGGCACGCCGTTTCCGGGCTGGGCGGGAAAGCCCTCAAAGACGCTCGTCGAGAGCAACAGGTACGTGTATTTCCTGACGGTCGTGCGCTCGCCGTGGATATACCTGACGCTCCTGCCTCGGATATCCTGGACCATCGCGCCGGGAATCGTCCTTTATTTTTTCTCGTGGAATAATAAAACCGTTAGAAGGCTGGGGTTCGCCCTGCTGGTCTGGATAATTACGGTCCTTGCCTTCCATATCTTATTGGGGTTTAAGGGATACTCGAAGGTAATACGGTATGTGGTCCTCGTTGCCCCGCCCGCGGTACTGCTCTTTTCAGCGGCCTTTTCCGAGGCGGTTGAGAGGTTTAAAGCGGTTAAACCTTCTTTCATCAGAGGCCTCTATGCCTTTATCATCGTCGTTTCGGCTCTCGCAATCCTCTTCGAGATTGCCGCAGGTGTAAAGAGCTCGCTCCTCTACGAGAAGGACCTGATCTTTCCCCTCATAGGGGGCCTTTAGAGAGAGGGGGGAGGTCGCTCTTAAGACCCCTTTTCAAGGGTAGCAGGCGCGTTCTTCCTGTATATGTATATGCCGTACCCTGATTCTGGAGTGGGGGCTCCGGAGATATCGTCGCCCCAGCTGTACTTGACGGGTACGGCGAGGAGGTCCACCATCCCGTCGAGCGTGTAGCCCTCTGCCACGAATTCCTTCAGCCATCCGAAAATATCGAGCACCGACCCCGGGTTCGCGCCCCACGAGAACTTCAGATCGACGAAGACAACGACTTCAGGGCCTGCCCGGCGTATCTCCTCCATCATCTCCCTCTGCATACTCTCGGCGAACCTCTGCCTTTCCATGAGCGGATAAGCGTATATGTATCCGGTCGCCGAGCGCCGTCTGGAGTAAAAGAGTATCTGCGGCTCGGAGCCGAGGATTGCGACCCTCTCCCCGGGCCGGGTGTTCCTCGCTACGTATTCGGCTATGACGCGGGACTCGGGGAACGGGTTATACCCGTACATCGACCTTGAAAGCGCCTCAGGGGTTGAGGCGAGCGCCGTACGCTGGCTGAATATGAAGTATACGGCAAGCGCAACAACGAGCCCGGCCTTTGCAACAGCCCTTTTATTGCCGATGAAAAAGGTGTTTAAAGACCTTATTGCGGCGCCGAAAAAGAGCGAGGCCGGTGGAAGCAGATAGATGAAGTAGTGCGGCCTGAAGAAGAAGCCAGGCAGGACCGCGAGCGCCGAGAACGCTAGGAGGCCGAGGAGAAACGCCCACCCCCGCCTTAACCCCCTGTCCCAGGCAGGAGCGGCCGTCCCTATGAGACATAACGCCCAGATGAGGGGGGCGGAAAGGAATATCCTCCCTCCCTCGGCCTTGAGGGCCTTAATCCCCGCCTCGAACGGGACGACTGAGACATACTCTCTGGCGTATGCGAAGGTCCAGAACCAGAAGCCGTCGAATACGCCGGCGAGATAGAGCGTGCCGCACATGGCCATGAAAGGCGTTATCGCGCCGAGAGCGAGGACGGATATGTCGCGGGCCGTTCTTTTGAGGTCTGAGCCGTTCCTCAGGTTGGAGAGCGCTACCATGAAAAATGAAAAGAGGACAAAGGCGGCCCCGTGCTGTTTTATGGTATAGCCCGCGCCAAGGAGCGCGCCTCCGATAAAAAGTTTCCAGGGGCCCCCGTCTTCAAGGGACTTCATGGCGAGAAGCACTCCGGAGAGCGCGAATACGAGCACAAAGTGCTCCGCGTTTGCGATGATCCCGTGGACGCTCGGAAGGAAGGAGAGCATGGCAAAAGACGCCCCGGCGGCAAGCCCGGCGGAACGGTCAAAGAGCCTCCTGCCTATGAGGTAGACGAGGACTATCGTCCCTGCGTTTACAAAGGCAAGGGCCAGGCGCACCCCCCAGTCGGTCTGCCCGAAGATGAAAAGTATGGCGGCGTATACGGCATAGATGCCGGGGAACTTCATATTATAAGCCTCCCTGAACGGAGGCACACCGTCGAGCATGAGTTGCGCGGCATACGCGTACTCGCCTTCGTCCCGCTCAAATGGTATGTCCATCACCTTCAAGCGGAGCAGAAAGGTAGCGGCGATTATTACGGCGAGTATTATCCAGTCCTTGTTCCGCATATCCCGGCCATTTAATGATTTTTTCCTCTTTTTTTCAAGGGGAAAAGCATGGCTCTCAAGCCCCAGGCAAGCCTTTAACAAGGGTCTTAGGAAGCAAACGACATTGAGAAATGTGGTAAGCTTCCGAAATGCTGAAGAAAAATAGGTATTACAGCCGTTCAAAAATCGCAGAGGCTAAATTCAGGGCTGTTGTACGTTGTTTTGCCCTTGATCTTACTG
>JACREU010000073.1 GCA_016212705.1 Deltaproteobacteria bacterium | reverse complement strand
TGGTCGGCGACCACATAATAGTCAGCAAGGTCGCCTACGGGCTTCAGGTCCCCAAGCCCGCGATGATAAACCTCTTCGGCGCAACGGTGCCGTTCTTCGAGACCAGGCTCGTTACCTCGTGGGGGCATATTGAAAGGGGCGACGTAATAGTCTTCAGGTTCCCGAGCGACCGCGAAAAGGACTTCATAAAAAGGGTCGTGGGGCTTCCCGGCGACAAGGTTGAGCTCAGGAACAAGTCCATATACATAAACGACAAGAAGTGGGAAGAGCGCTTCGGGGTCAACAAGGGCGGGCTTTACGGAGAGTCCACCGAGAAGAACATAGACTTCGGGCCGTATACCGTCCCGGAGGGCTCGGTCTTCGTCATGGGTGACAACAGGGACAGAAGCTACGATTCGAGGTACTGGGGCGCCGTGCCCATCGGGGACATAAAGGGCAAGGCCTTTATCATATACTGGTCATGGAACAGGGACGACCACTGGGTGCGCTTCGGCAGGATCGGCAATATCATACATTGAGAAAAACGGCTTCCGGCTTCTCTTCCGCCGTCTTTAGACAGGTTTTTTTCATTGAAGCTTTCATCTTTTGATGTTATAAGGGGTTTTAATACCGGCCTCTTTCAGGCGGTTGTGCCCCCAGGGGTCCGGTTGGGGAAAACACCTTTAAAATCAAATAGATGCTTGGTCTCATAGACGAGTTCATAACATACCTTGCGGTGGAGAAAAACTCCTCGGCGCACACGAGGCTCGGCTACAAAAGAGACCTGGTCCAGTTCTATTTTTTTCTGAAGGAAGAGGGCGCCGGGCCCGATATAAATCGAATCGCCGGGGCGGATGTGACCGCCTTCGTCTACAGCCTCCACGGGGATTGCAAAAAGAGCTCGGTGGCGAGGAAGATCTCGTCGATCAGGTCTTTTTTCAGGTTCCTTGTCAAAAAGGGATACCTGTCGGGTAACCCCGCGGAGCTTGTGTCCGCGCCGAAGGTCGACAAATACCTCCCCGCGGTCCTTACCGTCGATGAGGCCAAGTGCCTCGTGGAGGCGCCAGGAAATACCGATGGCCCCGAACCTTTAAGGGACCTGGCCGTCCTGGAGACATTATACTCATCCGGGATAAGGGTAAGCGAGCTTACGTCCATTACGATGAGGGAGGTTGACCTTGGGGCCGGGACCATAAGGGTAGCCGGCAAGGGCGGCAAAGAGAGGATAGCTTACCTCGGAAAATTCGCCATCGAGTCCATCGGCGCTTATATAAAGAAGAGGGGAGGCGAGTCCAGCGGCGACGCTCCCCTTTTTACCGGTAAAGGGGGCAGGGGGATCTCCCAGAGGACGGTTCAGAGGCTTGTCAAAAGGCATGTGCTGAAAAGCGGGATAAACAAGAACCCCACCCCGCACGCCCTCAGGCACTCCTTCGCCACGCACCTCCTGGACGCGGGAGTAGACCTGAGGTCTATCCAGGAGATGCTCGGCCACAGCAAGCTCTCCACGACTCAGAGGTACACGAAGGTCGGCATAGCAAGCCTCATGGAGGCTTACGACAGGGCGCACCCGAAGGCGAAGTTGAAATAGGTTCACGGAGGCTTCTGTTTTGACCATTGAATTCCACGGCACCACGGTCATAGCGATAAGGAAGAACGGCAAGGTAGCCATAGCCGGCGACGGCCAGGTCACGCTCGGCTCCACCGTCATGAAAAAGGGCGCCGTAAAGGTAAGAAGGATGCGCGAGGGGAAGGTCCTGGCCGGCTTCGCCGGCTCCACCGCCGACGCCATGACGCTCTTTGACAAGTTCGAAAGCAAGCTCGAGGCCTCCAGGGGGAATATCACGAAGGCCGTCATAGAGCTTGCCAAGGACTGGAGGACCGACAGGATATTAAGGAGGCTTGAGGCGTTGCTCATCGTGGCGGATTCAGACCATACCTTCATCATCTCCGGCAACGGCGATGTGATCGAGCCCGAGGAGGGGATAGCCTCGATAGGCTCCGGGGGCCCTTACGCCCTGGCGGCCGCGAAGATGCTGGTGCGCCATACTGACATGGACGCGAAGAAAGTGGCGGAGGAGTCCTTGAAAGCCGCTTCCGAGATATGCATATACACCAACGAAAATATAACCGTTGAGGAACTTTAGCAGGATGAAGAGCTTTACACCGAGAGAGATAGTCGCAGAACTCGATAAGTACATCATAGGCCAGAGGCACGCCAAGCGGGCCGTTGCCATCGCCTTGAGGAACAGGTGGAGACGCCAGCAGGTAAGGCCCGAGTTGAGAGACGAGATCTCCCCGAAGAACATCATAATGATCGGGCCCACGGGCGTGGGAAAGACCGAGATTTCAAGGAGGCTTGCGAAACTCGCGCAGGCCCCGTTCATCAAGGTCGAGGCGAGCAAGTTCACCGAGGTCGGTTACGTCGGCCGCGATGTGGAGTCCATAATAAGGGACCTGGCCGAGCTCGCCGTAAAGATGGTAAAGGACGAGGAGAGGGTCCATGTCAGGGTAAAGGCGAAGGAGACGGCGGAAGAAAGGCTGCTGGATTATCTCCTGCCTCCACCCGTGGCGGTCGCCACGCACTTCCAGATGCCTGACAGCGAAAAGCTCGCCAAGGAGCGTGAGATCCAGAAGACCACGCGCGACAAGCTCAGGACGCTTTTCCACGAAGGCAGGCTCGATGACAGGGTCATTGACATTGAGACCTCCGAGCAGCAGAAGATGCCTTCGATCGAGATACTCTCGTCGGCGGGTGTGGAGGAGATGGACATGAACCTGAAGGACATGTTCTCGAACCTCTTCCCCAAGAAGACCCGGAAGAGAAAGGTGAAGGTCCCCGAGGCTTACGAGCTTCTCATTCAGGAGGAGACCCAGAGGCTCATCGACATGGACAGGGTCGTCAAAGAGGCCGTCGAGAGGGTAGAGCAGTC
>JACREU010000076.1 GCA_016212705.1 Deltaproteobacteria bacterium | reverse complement strand
CCCCTCCGCCTTTATTATGTGGCCTCTACTGAAAATTGAGACCTTTTCGCAACTGACGGAATCAAGATGGGGGACCATCGGGGAGCGGGGGGGCGGGTTTTAATGTCGACCGTCTGGGCACTCGAACCGGCTCTTTTATAAAGGGCCGGAAAGGGCGTGCGGGCGGTCTTTTTATTTTTACGGGCCATTGGCAAAAAGGCTTGAAAAATCAACGGGCAATGTCGGAGAATCCGGTTATCCCCTGAAATAAGGAGAATGGTCATGTACTGGGTCAATCTATTAAGGCAACGAAAGATAATGAACCTGTTTTTGTACGGCATAGCCTTCGCGCTTATATTTTCGCCTGCCGGCCTCTTTGCCAATGAGGCGGCGACCGACGGGGCCGCGCACGTGGCCGCGTCCTTCCCGCTCATATTCCTCTGGATAGCGATAATACTGATGCTCGCGAAGGTCTCGGCCCTTATCGAGCGCGTCGGCCAGCCCGCGGTCCTCGGAGAGCTCCTTATAGGCGTCGCACTCGGCTCCCTCTACCTCTTCGGCATAACGTTCTTCGAAGACATCAAGACTAACGAGATAATCCACTTCCTGGCCGAGCTCGGCGTCGTCATACTCCTCTTCCAGATAGGGATAGAATCGAGCGTAAAGACGATGGTTAAGGTCGGCGTCCCGTCCTTCCTCGTAGCCTGCGTCGGGGTTATACTCCCGCAGTCGGCCATATACTTCCTCGGCCCCTGGCTCGCCCCAGGCCTGAGCTCAACTGCGTATCTCTTCCTCGGCGCGACGATGACGGCGACTTCCGTCGGCATAACCGCCCGCGTGCTCCAGGACCTCGGCAAGGCCCATACCGCCGAGGCGAGGACGATAGTCGGCGCGGCTGTAATAGACGACGTGCTCGGCCTCATAATACTCGCGGTGGTCTCCGCCATAGTCATCCAGGGCTCGATAGACGCCTACACCCTCACTATCATAATACTCAAGGCCGTAGCCTTCCTCGGCGGCGGCATAATCATAGGCGGCTGGCTCGCCCCCAGGTTCAGCACATTCTTCTCGAAGGTACACACCGGAGTAGGCATGAAGTTCGCGGTCGTCATATTCTTCGGCCTCGTATTCGCCTACCTCGCCGCGCTCGTCGGGCTCGCGCCTATCGTCGGCGCATTCGCGGGCGGCTTGATACTCACCCCCGTATACTTCGACGAGTTCACGGACCCAGGTTTCGTTACGGACATGAAGACCGCGATGAAGGAAGAGCACATAAATGGACGGCTCGCCGAGAAGCTCGACAACATCATACACACGCATTCGCACAGGCACATAGAGGAGTTCGTCCAGCACCTCGGCCACTTCCTCGTCCCGATATTTTTCGTCCTCACCGGCATGCAGGTCAAGCTTGCCGTGCTCATGGACGGCAAAGTCGTGATGATGGCCGTCCTCATCCTCATAGTCGCGATAATCACAAAGGTCCTCGCCGGATGGGCCGTGGGCAAGGGCATGAACAAGCTCGCCATAGGCGTCGGCATGATACCGCGCGGAGAGGTCGGCCTCATATTCGCCAACATGGGAAAGTCGATGGGGGTCATGGACGACGTCGTATTCTCGGCGATAGTCATCGTCATCATGGCTACGACCCTTATAACGCCGCCGATGCTCGCCGCCGTATTCAGACGCATTCAGGCATAAGCAGGGGCGATAGCCACAAGAGCAAAAGGGGGCCTTCGGGCCCCCTTTTTTTGTCGCCTATACCCCGCTTGTCCGCTACTGCCCAGGCTCCCTCGCCCTGAACTTCCTTACGAACCCGACCGGCTTATAGCTCTCCTTCGCCTGCCGGAGCCCCTCGTCTCCCAAGTCCTGCTCTCTGTTTATAAGCCCGTAATTATCCGGCAATATCGCCGCAAAGGACTGGTTGACGAACTGCAAGAGCCCCTTATAGTCGCCTACCCCCTTCTCGAAGTGGATGACGAAGGTCGAGGGGTTCAGCTCCTCTCCGAGCGTAAAGGACGCGGGCCTTCCCTCGACGTAATATATCCCGCCGCAGAGCTGGAGAGCGTCCATCTTAAGGAGCGCCTCTTTGGCCGCCTCGTAATCGCCGGGGAACGCCGCCTCCCTCCTCCACCCCTCATTCACCGAGAGCGCGTCCTCTGCGTACTCGGCAAGGAGCGGCCTGCCTTCAAACCTGTACCTCCCGATAAAGGCGTTCACGAGGTTCTTCTTCCTGTGGAACTTCCTCCCCGAGAGCCTCGAGAGCTCCTCCCTGCTGTAGAGGTAGTCGAAGTTGTCCCTGTCCTCGGATATCTCATAACCGAGCCTTTGAAGCTCCCCCGCCTGCGGGGCGGTCGCCGCCTTCATCCGTCCGAACCTTTGAAAGAGCCTTTTAAGGAGCGCCTCCCTCGGCAACCCGAACGGGAGCATGAAAAAAGGCGACCCGCTGTCAATGCCTGTTATGGCGATAAGGCCGTCCCCGGCGACTGTCAGGGCGTAGTTGTGTACGCCTCTGAATAGGTAGAGGTTGGCGAACGAGAACTCCGAAATTTCCGGCGAGAGCGCCTTGAAAAGCGGGTGGAGGATGGGGCGCATCTCCAGGGAGACGGACGCGCACTCAGGGAATTCAGGGATATTTTTCGGCAATTACGGCTCCTTTGGCGCATCTCTGACCGGATTATACCAGATTGACGTTTTGCTACCTCCAAAAAATGTTCTTTTTCCGGACTGCCCGTCTCACACCACTGTAACTTCAGTCACTATATTTTTTTAGTCTATCTGATATACTCAGGGTGCGTCAAAAATCGCTTTTTTGGCAGGAGGAAGGATATGAAGAGGTCGATAGCTGTGATTTCATCGCTGATATTCCTGGCCGCGGCCTGCGTCGCGGAGGCTGAGATGACCGCGATCTACGGCCCTGTCTATGTTACAAAGGCCAAGAAAGAAGACGGCCGCCACAAGGATAAGACCGTGTTGACCTTCACCGCCCCGGTGCCCGGGAGCGGCCAGATAGTGATAAAGAACGGCGGCGACGGCGGCAAGAAGTCCCGCGCGGCATCCGCCGAGGTGGAGTTGAACGGCGAGGAGGTCGCGGATGAGGACGACTTCAACAAAAACGTCACTGAGCTTACCTACGATGTTACGCTCCTTGCCGACAACGAGATGAAAGTCGAGGTAAAGTCCTGCAAGGAGTGCGAGATACAGATAACGGTCATGGGCGAGAAGGCGGCCCCGGCCCCCGTGGTACTGCCGACCAGATAGAGGCCTGCCCCCCGTTTGACAGAGTCCCATTGCTCAGGCCCTCGCCGCCCCCCTGGGGCGGCGAGGGCCTGAGCTCCCTTCTTCCCGTGTTTTCCCCGGTCGAGACAACAGACAAAGGGCCGATCTCATTAAATATCCGGATTAGTCTGAACGGCACCAGCAAAAAGACGCGATTGTAGCCGCGCCGGAGCGGTCGAGGATTATCTTCTACCCCTCCTTTTTACAAGGAGGGGGCTGGGGAGGTCGTATTACGATAAAGCCGGGTTCTGATCATCCCCCTTTTATAAAGAAGGACAGAGGGGGATTAAAAAATCAAATCCATAATCTCCCCTACCCCATCTTTAGAAAAAATGGGCTACATAGTTACACGGTATCATGAAGCGTCCTTGTTTTTTTTGACGAGCGCTGGATATCACCCTCCCCACATCCCATTGTAAAGGAAAGGAGATCAAACTGTTCGGTATTCCCTCAAAAATTAAGGCCCTTGCCGCTTACGCGGCAAGGGCCTTATACATCCCATTCAATAAAATCCGCTATGCGAGCCGCACCACGAGCATCCCGAGGAATCTATTCACGGCGCTCTGTCTCGGCAGGAACCCTATCACGGGTTTCCTTCTGAACCCCAGCCCCTTAAGCTCCATAAGCAGAGGCATGCTGGCGTTGTCGAACTTCAGCCCCTTCCTGAACGCGCGCACTGCAACGGACTTCTGCCCGTTAAGCAGGAATATCCTGCCGAGGTTCAGGTATATCTCCGGGTTGTAGAACTCCTTTTCCGCCGCCATGAGGCAGAGGGAGATCGCCTTGTCGTAATTCCCCTCTTCGTTAGCGAGGCTCAACGCGTAGTAAGACATCGCCGTCGGGTGCTGTGTGAAGCATAAGTCCTCGTCAAAGACCCTGAGCGCCTCCCGATAGCGCCCTTCTCTGGCCATCCCCATCCCTTTTTCGATAAGATCGTTTGTCTCCATGTACCGCACCTCCTGCCCTGGTTTGCCTGGTTTTTTCGCCTGCCTTCGTGGTACGCCCTGACCGTACAACTTAAGAAAAATCCTGCGATACAAATACCCATGTAAGATGCCGGGATTGCTATGGCGCAAGGCGCGGTAAAGGCGGAAACGTAGAAAAGGGCCGTAAAGTAGCTATGGGACCCGGCCTTAAACCCAGGTACAGTATACCCGAAGGGCCCTCTTATTTAATGTGATGGAGGTCACTGAAACGGAAAACCGGGTGGTTTGAAGGGGGTTACTGCAACCTTATGCCTGTCTCAATGGCCTTGTTCTCAGGGCCGTAAACGACGCTTAAGCGCCCGCCTTCATCCACCAGCAGGGTTATTTCGGTCGTATCCGGGATAGTCCCATTGAACGGGAGGGAGACCGTCTTCATGCCTTCAAGCCCCAAGCCTGCCGTCTCCCTTATATCCTGCTTGAGGAACTCTATGCCGCCTTCAATCGCCCACCTCCTGGCGATGAGCCCCTCAGGGACCTCGAAGATCTCAAGGGTCATTTCATCCTGCTCCCCCAGCTTCCTCGCCGGCGAGACCGAGAATGTCTTCTCCAGGGGGAGCGTCTCTCCCTTCTCAAGGACTATGCAGAAGGAGTGCGTCTCGTCCTTGCCCTCTGGCGCGTACCTTACCGCGTACGCCATTCCGAGGTGCCTGTCGGTTATGTCCTTGGTGGAGTAGATCGCGGCGCCGGAGGCCACGGCGGACAAAGGGCTGTGGTCATATATCGCGTTCTCCCGCCGGAGCCTCGGGAAGAGGTCGCCTATCTTCGCCTTGAAGGACGGTATCTGCGACGAGCCCCCTGTAAGGAGGACCGCCTCTATCCTGTCCTTCTTGACGCCGACCTTCTCGGCCCTGCGGAGCACGTATGAGACGGTCCTGTCTATGAACTTGAAGAACTCGTTCCTCTCGAGGACCTCCTCAAGGCCCGCCCTCGTTACGCGCGCCACCTCGGCCCCTTCCCACTCGAACGGGACATCGTCTTTTTCCGATAGCGCTATCTTTATCTCTTCCGCCTTGCGTATGAGCCTGTACGGGAGGTTCTCGGCCTCCAGCCCTATCATCCCGGCGAGGTGTCTCGCGAGCCATATGTCTATGTCGTGCCCGCCCAATAATTGCGCGCGCTCGGGCTTGGAGACCACGTGGACCTCTTTCACGTTAAGTCTCAAAACCATCGTATTAAGGGTCGAGCCGCCGAAGTCTATGAGCGCGACGACCTTGTCCCTCTCCTCGACGACCTGGTAGCCGACCGCCGCGGCGAGCGGCTCCTCGATGAACTCGACCTTCGCGCCCTTCATGTGGCGCCCGGCGATTGAGGACAGAGCGGCCTTGTAGTCCATGTAGCCGATCGGCACGGTGATGTAGACGGTATCGGCGACAATCTTCGCCCCGAACGAGAACCAGCCGCCGGCGGCAGTCGCCTTCTTCAGGTGCTGTGAGAGGAGTTTCAGGAACCTCTCCATGTATTCCCTGCCCCTGGGGCTCCCTTCGAGGAGCATCTGCTTCATATTGGCTATCGGGTTTTCCTCGTTCACCTCGGCCCCGATCTTGTTGGTCTCGGCGCTTAAGACCGACGGCACGACGAGCGTGCCGTCGCTGTAACGCCTCGATATCACCGGGAGCTGGAGGAACTCGGGGTCAACGCCTTTTCCGGTAGCCCTGCTCCTCATTATGACCGTGTTCGTGGCGCCCAGATCAATGGCGATGGTATCGCCGGCGCGCTCGACCTTCCTCTGTATGTAACTCCCCTGCCCGAAGGGGTTACGCTCCTTTACAAAGACGGGCCTCCCTATCTCCCGGCCGTGGTAGGTCTTCTCGAGAGAGGCGAGGTGATCGACCACCTTCTTTACCGCATCGCGCAGCCCCTTCGGCTGGACCCAGACGTGGGTATATGGTTTCAACGCCTCTATGAAGCGGGTGTCGTGGAGCTTCAACCCGAACTTCTCAATCTCGTTGGCGAGTGTCGCCGCGTACTTCTCCCTGGAGAACCGCTTCTGCTTCGACTCCTTCATCCCGAGCTCTTCAGCCGAGAGGATGAAGTCTACGACGTCGAGCACCTCCACGTCGCCCATCCACTTCTTTACGGTAAAGAAGGCGAGCGACTGCTCCACGGCGTCCTTGAGTATGGGGAAGAACTCGCGGGTCTTCGGGAGGACCTGTATCATCTCGAGGAGGGCGTACTCCCTGGCGAACGGGTCGGTGGTGTCGGCGGCGGCCTTATAGGCGCCCTTCATCGCCTCCAGGCGGAGGTCCGCGCACCCATCGACGGTCTTAAGCTCCTCGGCCATGTGGAGCATCGCGTACTTCCTGTAATACGGCTCGGTAAGGCGTCCGACGGCCTCCATGGCGCGAGCGACCCCCTGCCTGTAAAGGTCGAGGAACACCCCGTCCTTGGGCATTCCCTTCATTATCCCAAGGAGCGTGTACCTCCTGTAGAAGTCCTCGTCGCTCGCCTTCGGGAGGTCCTTGGCGACGAGCTCTATGGCCCTGTCCTTGAGCCTGGGCTTGTCGGCTAGCCCGAGGGCGAGCCTCCACGCGCGCAGGCGCGAATGAACGAACTCCGCCGTCCTGGGCATCTCGTTCGCGAGCTTCAGGAGCTCGGTCGTCCTGTAGTGGTGCTCATCGAGGGCGTCGGCCGCGGTTATGGCTTCTTCCACGGCGTTTGCGTATAACGGGAGGAAGGGATCGGTCTTGGGGAGCTCCTTCATGTAATCGAGGATGGCCACCCTCTTGTCCGCCGGGTCGTGTATCTTTTCGAGCAGTTCAAGGGCGAGGGTGAAGAGCGCAAGGGCGTCGGCGTCCTTGGGGAGTTGCCGGACCGCCTTCATGATGGCGCCCCTTACGGGCTCGTCGAGCGCCGAGCCGTCCCTTAGGGCGCAGAGCGCCTGCCTTGCCTTCTCCAGATCAGTCATCTACCGAGACCCGCCCGTAGAGGCGCCCTGCTGAACCCGGTCTCGACGACCGCGCCGTCCGCCTTTATTATCACCTCTACCTTGCCTTCCATGATGAAGTCAACTTGCGCATACCTGCTGGTGAGAAAGTGGAGCCTCTGGTTGATTGAGCCCCTCGCAAGGAGCGTCGGCTCCTTCTCTGCGTCGATAAACGGGCCGTCGACGAGTACGTCTATGTTTTGCAACGCCTCGCGTGCGGCCTCATCCTTATTCAACTCTTCTATCGCGTATCCGGTGTATACGACGGTGGAAAGGGCGCGCTCCCTCGCCCCCTTAAGGAGCCGGGAGAGCCCCTCCTTCTGGGCGAACGGCTCTCCGCCGCTTACGGTTATCCCCTCTGCCTGCCCCTTCGGGAGACGCTCGAATATCTCGTCGACCGAGAGCGCCTCCATTTCCTCGAAGGAATGCGTCTCCGGGTTGAAGCAACCCGGGCAGGCGCGTGCGCACCCCTGGAAAAAGACGACGAGGCGCGCCCCGGGCCCGTTCACGCGGGACGATGGTATGACGGCGTGTATGTTCAACTTTGTATTCATCGCGGTATTTTTGAGGTTATGACGGGTCTTCCGTGGGCGGGCCTTTTCAGTCGGAATCTACCTTGAGCTTTATCTCCCTCTCGAAGACCGCGTCCTTTTCGGTAAAGCTCTCTATCTCGCCAAGCACCCTCGTCAGGTGGTCGGCTACATCCTTGCAGTCCTTGTAGATGGTCGAATCTATCTCGACCCTGCCGTCGGCCGTTATCCTTATCTTTATCTGCCTGTCCATCGGTCCTCTCCTTTCGGCGGCTGTCAACCCTTGAGGAGTATATGTATTTCCCCGGAGGTCTCGGTCTCCTTCGATATCTCGAAATCGAGCGGGAGGTTGTCCTTTATCGACTCGTAGGCGTATATCTGCTTAAGCCTGTCGGAGAACCTGTTGACGACCCTGTTGTCGCCGCCGACCTGATAGTTGCCGGATTTTTCCATCGACAGGGTGATCATGTCGCCGTCCCTGTCGACCTCTATCTCCTCTTTCCTGTCGTTCTTGACGAAGTTCGTTATCTCGCCCCGCTTTTTAAGCTCCCCGAGCGCCGCGATAACGTACTTCTTGCTGGACAACTGCGTCTTTATGACCGTATAGAAGGACATGCGGACCTCCCTTAAGCGCCTCGCCTTGAATAATTGAATTGATGGACCGCTCTCTGTCAAAACCCGCGCCGTACAATGCGCCTTGAGTCAACCCCGCGCTTATTCCACCGGGTTTTCCTTGAAGAACTTCATGATTGAGTCGCCGTTCATGAGGACGTCCTTGGACAACCTCTCCACAAAGGACATGAGTACGTCCTTGTTCCTCGATATTATCCCCGCCGAGACCTCCTTGGCGGAGTCCAGTATCCTCTGTATGTCGTCGAGCACCTCGCTGCCGGATGTGAGGGCAAAGTCCTGGAGGACTATAAGCGACTTGTTCCTCATTATCTCTCCGAAGCCGTACTCGACGACCATCTTCCGGGCGATGTTCGTCGCCTGTATGAGGTCGTGGGACGCCCCTACGGTCTTGGAGTCGCCGCCTATGAGCTCTTCCTCGGCGACCATGCCGCCGATTATCACGCCTATCTCCTTTTCCAGGTCCTTCTTGGTAAAGGTGGTGCGAAGCGCCTCGTCAAGGGGTATGTAGGCGCTGAAGTTCTTGTAGTTGTCTATCGAGACGAAGGCCGGGGTCTTGTTGAAGTGCAGCTTCATAAGGATGCAGTGGCCCGCCTCGTGTATGGCGATGTTCCTCTTCTCGTGATCGGTCAGGGTCTCGGCCCTCTGGAGGAAAAGGGACTTCGACGCCGGGCGCGCCCTCTGGTGGCTCCAGGTGCGGAGCTCCTCTATCTCTTCTTTCTTCAAGACCGAAAGCGGCGTTATGTGCCTTATGGCGGAAAGGAGCGCCTCCTGCGTGACGTCGAGGGCAAGCAACCCCTCTATCATGTCCTCGACCTCCTTGGAGGACTCCCCCCCGTGGAGGTTGTTGAAGGTCGTCACGACGGCGTCCTTTACCGCCTGCTCGATCTCGGCGCCGGTGAAGCCCTGGCTGTTCTGCGCGAGCTCGCGGAGCGAGAGCCTGTTCATGTTCTGGACGCGCCTTTCGAGGTGGATCCTGTATATCTCCTCCCGCTCCTCCTGGCTCGGAAGGTCCACGAAGAAGACCTCGTCGTACCGGCCTTTCCTCCAGAGCTCCGGGGGGAGGTTCTTGGGTTCGTTCGCGGTGGAAATTACGAAGACCGGGTTCTCCTTCTCCTGCAACCATGTTATGAAGGTGCCGAAGACCCTCATCTGCGTGCCGGAGTCGCCCTGGTAGCCGCCGATGCCGCCGAAGGCCTTGTCTATCTCGTCTATCCAGAGTATGCAGGGGCTGACAGCCTCGGCAAGCTGTATGGACCTTCTTATGTTCTTCTCGGACTCTCCGACCGTGGAGCCGAAGAGACGGCCGACGTCGAGCCTTAAGAGCGGCAGGTTCCAGATGCCGGCAAGCGCCTTGCAACATAGGCTTTTGCCGGAGCCGGGGACGCCTATCAAGAGGAGCCCCTTGGGCACGTCGAGCCCGAGCGTCGCTATCTTGTCCTTGGAGAGCCTGAATACGTGCTCCCTCTCGACGAACCACTTCTTTATTTCAGATAGGCCGCCGATGTTCTCTATCGTCTCCCTGTGCGGGTAGTAGTCGAGTATCCTCTGCTTTTTTATTATCTGCTGTTTTTCGTCCTGTATGTAGGAGATGCAGTCTTCGTTAAGGAAGCCGTTATTAAGGCTTATGGCCTTCCTTATGACCCTCCTCACGTTGTCCATTGAAAGGCCCTGGAGGGACTTATACAGTATGGAACGGGTCGAGGCGTGCCATTGCTCGGGGATAAGGTGGCCGTAGGTCGTGGAGACCATCTCGGCTATCTCGTCGTAGTCGGGTAGCGAAAGTTCGAGGACGACCATGTCCTCTTCGAGCTCCGGCGGTATCTCGCCTAAGGTCGGGGAGAGTATGCAGACGGTGTTCTGCGTGTGGCGCTCCTCCATTATGGCCGGCAAGTCTCTGAATTTTCTGAGGAATTCGTGGGAATTGAAATAGCTGGCGATGTCTTTAAGGAGGAATATGTTGTTGGTGTTCTCGCCCTTTGTGATCTTCTCTTCGATGGTGGTAAGGATCTTTTCCTTCCCCATCTGCTCCCGTTTCTTCTTCTCGCCGCCGTAGAGGCCCCTCGACACGGACCAGGACCAGAAGGTGGATTTCATCGATTCAGCAACGTTCTCGACGATCCGTTCGACCCTTCTTTCCTCGAAGGATACGAGCCAGAGGATCGGATACCGCGCCTCGATGTGTATCCTTATTTCGTTCTCAAAGTCTTTGGTCTTCATCTGACACCCTTTATTTGATTATATCACAACACAACATGCGATTGTCCTGTAACGTGAAAACATCCTGCATAATTGCGGGATACTCCGTTTTTTTGGGGGCAAGCCGGATTTTAGCATAAATCGATTGAAATCCAACAAAAAAACCCAAGACCACCGCAAAACCACCCCTCCCCTCCTTACCTTGTTAAGGGGAGGAGTTCTAACTTCCCCTCCTTACCAAGGAGGGGATAGGGGAGGTCGTTTTTGTCTTGCTCTTCCACGCAAGCTGTAATTGACTTACGGTACACAACTAAATTAATATGTCGTGTCCTGATTATCAGGCACGAAAGGAAAACGATGGAATTCATAAAGACGTTCATAGACATATTCCTGCACCTGGACAGCCACCTGAACCTCGTCATCCAGGACTACGGCATATACACCTACGCGATACTCTTCCTCATCATCTTCTGCGAGACCGGGCTCGTGGTGACGCCGATACTCCCCGGCGACTCGCTCCTCTTCGCCATAGGCAACTTCGCGGCGATAGGGTCCCTGCGGATAGAGTACGTCCTCATCGGTTTGAGCGTCGCCGCGATTTTGGGTGATACCGTCAACTACGGAATCGGCCACTACATGGGGCCGAGGGTCTTTCAGAGGGCTAACAGCAGGATATTTAAAAGGGAGTACCTGGAGAAGACCCACCGGTTCTATGAGAAATACGGCGGGAAGACGATCATCTTCGCGAGGTTCGTGCCGATCGTCCGCACATTCGCGCCGTTCGTCGCCGGTGTAGGCGCGATGAGCTACGGCAAATTCATCCTGTATAACATCGTAGGCGGGATATTATGGATTTGCTCGTTCGTGCTCGCGGGGTACTTCTTCGGCGGGCTCCCGGCGGTAAAAAAGAACTTTACGCTCGTGATACTCGCGATAATCGTCCTCTCGGTCCTGCCGGGGGTCATCGAATACATAAGGCACAAGAGGGCGAACCGCAGGTAGGGCTCCGCACAGTAGCGAAGCCCAACGATGTTGACCGTCTCCCCCTTTCCTAAGGGTCTTAGGAAGCAAACGACATTGAGAAATGTGGTAAGCTTCCGAAATGCTGAAGAAAAATAGGTATTACAGCCGTTCAAAAATCGCAGAGGCTAAATTCAGGGCTGTTGTACGTTGTTTTGCCCTTGATCTTACT
>JACREU010000074.1 GCA_016212705.1 Deltaproteobacteria bacterium | reverse complement strand
GAGAGTGTGTGCTCGAAGCTGCAGGCGTTCTTCTCGATATTCTCCTCCTCGACGGCCAGGACCTCGGTTAAAAGCCTCTCGGCGAGCCTGTGGCGTCTTATCGCGCCTTCGGCGAGCTTCTCGCCTTCGGGGGTAAGGGTGACGGTATCGCCGCTTATCACGACAAGGCCGCCTCTGTGCATCGTCTCAAGGGTCAACATGTCCGCCTCTTCGGCGACTTCCTCTATGCCGAAGAGCTGTTTTATCGAGTGGCTCCCGATCTCCCTCTGCGACCAGATGAACTCAAGAACCTCATCTACGCCTTTATCCTTCGTCATCAAGACCTCCTTAGCAGGCTGCTGAAAAAGCCCCATCTGCGGCGTTGTCTTCGTCGTTCGTCACTGCGGCGTAGCCAACAAAACTACGCCTCACTCCTCTACGCCTTCGGGCACCCATGCGAAGCGTGGGTCGGGAACTTTTTGAGCAGCCTGAACCAATGTTGGGTTTTTTAGCAGCCTGTTATAGCGATACCTTTAAAAACCTCAGAACGAAGTTCACAATAGCGCCCACGAGTATGGCGAACGGGAATATGAACGCCGACATCCAGAGCGTTGCCTTGAGACCGCGTTCCTTTATCATCATGAAAAAATTAGCGATGCACGGCACAAAAAGCGTCATCGTCACAAGGCTTACGACTACCTGTGTCGGGTCAAGGAACCCTTTTTTCTGAAGGTCCAAAAGCCCCGCCGCGCCGTAGTCCCTCCTGAGGAACCCTATTATGAAGGCCTGAGTCGATTCGACGGGCAGGCTCAGCAGGTTAACGATAACCGGAGAAGCCGCCTTCTCAAGGAAGGTCAGAGCGTGGGTCTTGTCGAGTACAAAGAGGAAGAGCGTGCCGAGGATAAAAAGAGGCACGGCCTCCTTCAGGTACCACTCGACCCTGACTATCGTCTTCAAGACTATGTTCGTAAGCTGCGGCATCCTCATCGGCGGTATCTCAAGGATAAAGTCGGACTGTTCGCCCGGCAATATCAGCGAAGCCAGATACCCGACGAGGAAGAGCGTAAGTAATACTACGGCCGCCCATACTACCGTGGCCATAAACGATACCGCACCGAGCATCCCGAGTATGACTCCGAGCTGCGCTGAGCACGGCACACCGAGGGCCAACAGCAAAGTAACTATCACCCTCTCCTTCTTCGTCTCCAGAATCCTTGTAGTCATGGTGGCCATGGTGTCGCACCCAAGGCCCAGTACCATCGGCAGCACCGCCTTGCCGTTAAGACCCATCAATTTAAAGAGCTTGTCTACCATCACTGCAAGCCTCGGCAGATACCCGGAGTCCTCAAGGAAGCTGAAGAATACGAAGAAAAAGCCGACTATAGGCAGGACTATCGCTATCGCGTAGGTAAAGGCCATCGTCACTACCCCGTAAGGCCCGACGATCAGGTCGTGTATGATGCCGGCTGGAAAAGCGTACTCGACTACCCTCGCGGCCCAGGGGTTCAGGTACTTCCCGAAGATCACCAGTTGTAAGAAGTCAACGCTTCTGCCGGCGCCGAGCACGCCTACGAACCCGTACATGAAAAGGAGCACCAGGATGAGTATCGGGATGCCCCAGACAGGGTGCATCGAGTACGAGCCTATGAAAACGGATAGCTTGCTTTTTGCAGGCGGCTGCTGCGTTACGACATCCCCGACTATCGCGTCGACCTTCTTGAGCCTCACCCTGTTTATGATGTAGCCTATCGGGTCCTGGTACTTCGCCTGCACGCCGAGGCGTATGTTTTCGATCGTCTTTACCGCCTCGGTACTCAAGTTTTTGGTCTCCCATCCCCGAAGGGTCTCATCGCCGGAGAGGAGCATTATGGCGACAGACCTCGAAGATATCCGGGTCTTCGGCAGCAAAGCCTCTATCGACTTGATCCCCTCTTCTATATGGGCGGGATAGGTGATGTCTGAAACCGGAAGGGCCCTGTGGTGGAAGGCATCATGGAGTTTATCGAGGTTCCACCTCTGGGTGGCGATAGTGGGTATGACGTTGAGGCCCATGCTGGTGGCGAGCCTTTCGGTATTTATCGTGATGCCGCGCTCCCCGGCCTCGTCGTACATGTTGAGGGCGAGCGTCAGGGGAAGATTCATCTCGACGAGCTGAAGCGTTATAAGGAGGCTTCGTCTCAGGTTCTTGGAGTCCATCACCTGCAGGGCAGAGCCGATATCCTCGTTCAGAAGGATGTCTCTGGT
>JACREU010000075.1 GCA_016212705.1 Deltaproteobacteria bacterium | reverse complement strand
TTATAAGCTCCCTGTCGTGCGCCCTGTTCTTGTCGAGCCAGAAAATGGCCGGAGCGCCGGTCGCGCGCGCTCTCGTTACGGCCAGCTTTACCCAGTCCTGAATCGGCGCGTCCTTTACCTGGCACGCGCGGAAGATGTCCCCTTCTTCGACGGACTGCTCAAGCAAGGTCTTACCTGAGGCGTCAACTACGCGGATAGTCCCGTTTCCGGGGGCCTTGAAGGTCTTGTCGTGCGACCCGTACTCCTCGGCCTTTTGGGCCATAAGGCCGACGTTGGGGACGGTCCCCATGGTCCTGGGGTCGTAGGCGCCGTGTTTCTTGCAATCCTCGATGACTTCATGATAGACGCCCGCGTAGCACCTGTCCGGTATCACCGCCTTGGTGTCGTGGAGCTTGCCGTCGGGCCCCCACATCTTCCCCGACTCGCGGATCATGGCGGGCATGGACGCGTCGACGATCACGTCGCTCGGCACGTGCAGATTGGTGATGCCCTTCTCCGAGTTGACCATCGCGACTTCAGGGCGGGTCTTGTAGCAGGCCTTTATGTCGGCCTCTATCTCGGCCCTCTTGGCCTCCGGCAGTTTCGCTATCTTCGCGTAAAGGTCGCCGAGCCCGTTGTTGGGATCGACTCCAAGCTCCTTTATCGTAGCGGCGTGCTTATCGAAGACGTCCCTGAAAAAAACGGTAACGGCGTGTCCGAACATGATGGGGTCCGAGACCTTCATCATCGTACCCTTGAGGTGGAGCGAGAAGAGCACGCCCTTCTTCCTGGCGTCATCTATCTGCTCATCGAAGAACTTCCTGAGCGCGCGCCGGCTCATGACCGTGGCGTCCATGACCTCTCCGGCCTTAAGGGCCGTCTTTTCCTTGAGGACCGTCGTCTTGCCGTCCTCTCCGACAAACTCGATTCTCGCGCTTCCGGCCTCCGCGACGGTCACGGACTTTTCAGAGCCGTAGAAGTCGCCGCTGTCCATGTGCGAGACATGGGTCTTCGAGTCAGCGGACCACGCGCCCATCTTATGCGGGTTCTTTTTCGCGTAATTCTTGACGGAGACCGCGGCCCTTCTGTCGGAGTTGCCTTCGCGGAGCACCGGGTTCACCGCGCTCCCGAGGACCTTGCCGTATCTCGCCTTTATGTCCTTCTCGGCGTCGGTCTTGGGGTCCTCCGGGTAGTCCGGCACTTTAAAGCCCTGCGACTGGAGTTCCTTTATGGCGGCCTTCAGCTGGGGGATGGATGCGCTGATGTTAGGGAGCTTTATGATATTGGCCTCCGGGGTCTTTGCGAGCTCGCCCAAAGCGGTCAACTCATCCGGTATCCTCTGCTTCTCGGTCAGGTTTTCGGGGAAGTTAGCGATGATCCTCCCGGCAAGAGAGATGTCCCTCGTCTCGACCTCGACGCCGGCAGGCGCCGTGAACGCCTTGATGATGGGGAGCAGGGAAAAAGTCGCCAGCATGGGTGCTTCATCGATCGCGGTATAGATAATCTTTACGGACATGCATCCCTCCTGTTTGTTTGCTCGACGCGTATTTGGGCGTATAATTTGAGGCTTGACTAAACCAAAATTTCGCTATTTTGTCAAGTTTCCTGAGCTATTAGGGGTGCGGCCCGCTAACCCCTCGGCTGGACCCGGCACAGAGCGATAAAGGCAAAAAAAAACCGCCCGTGCGCAAAAAAAATGATGAATTTATCCATCGTTTTTTTGCCCAGACGGTCGGCTATTGCTTATGCCTCCGCTCCCCGGTGGTTGCCACCTTGATTCCGTCAGTCGCGAAGGTCCCGGCGCGTTAGCGCCTTTTTTTAACGAAAAAATAGTACAGGAAAGGCCTTATTTTGTCAAGTGGGAATTTGTCGTCATAAATCGGGGAAAAAGGCTTTTTCGCGATCCGGCCTCAGGGGAGGTCGAGCCTTTCGAAGAAGGGTTTGAGCTTATCGTAGGTATCGAGGAGGTGCTCTGGTATGACCTTTATATCCGCGAGCACCGGCATGAAGTTGGAGTCTCCGTTCCAGCGCGGGACTATATGGATGTGGAGGTGGTCGTCTATCCCGGCGCCGGCGGCCTTTCCGAGGTTGAAGCCGACGTTGAAGCCGTCGGGCTTCATTGTCTTCGTGAGGGCGGCTGTCGAGTGGCGCATGAGCCTGAAGGCGTCTATCGATTCCTCAGGAGTGATCTCCTCGAGCTTCGCCACGTGCCTTGCCGGGGCGATAAGGAGGTGGCCGCCGTTGTATGGGTACTTGTTAAGCATCACTACCGAGACCGAGCCCGCGAATAGGACTAAAGACTCTCTCGGGTCTTTCGAGCCTGCCGTGCAGAAGATGCATTCGTCAGGCTTTTCGGAATGTATGTACTCAAGCCGCCAGGGCGCCCATATCTGCTTCATGTCAGGACTGTTTGTCCGTGTTGATCCTTTCCCGTATTTCCTTCCCTGCCTTGAAGAACGGGACCCTCTTGGACTGTATGAAAATGTTCTCGCCGGACTTGGGGTTTCTCCCCTGGCGCCCTTCGCGTTCCTTGATCTTGAAGGAACCGAAACCTCGGATTTCGACCTTGTCGCCCTTTGAAAGGCTCGTGGACATGGAATCGAAGAGGGTGTCGACGATTACCTCGATGTCCTTTCTTGAGAAGTTGCCGACCTTTGAGGCCACGATTTCGATAAGCTCACTCTTGGTCATACCCCTTAAGCCTCCTTCAATTGCACTACTCTGGTTTTGGTAACATGTACATGACCCTCAAACCCGAAAAGAGGTCAGTGAGATTGTTTATGGACGCTCTTCCGAGGATATTGCCGAGAAGCCCGAAATCCTTCCGCTCCGGATATATCACCTCCGGCTCCCCTTCAATGCCGGCGAGCTCAGCCCCGAGCTTTATCGCGCGAGAGAGGCCCCCGAGTTCGTCTATAAGGCCCTTTTCCTTTGCCTGGGCCCCCGTGAATATCCTGCCGTCGGCTATGGCCCTGACGTCTTCGGGTTTCAGGCCCCTGCCCTCGGCGACCGCTTTTATGAACTGGTCGTTGACGTCGTCGATGACCGCCTGGAGGAGCTTTCTCTCCTCGTCCTCCATCTTCCGGAGCGGCGAGCCGACGTCCTTGAACTTCCCGCTCTTTACCACATAACCCTTAAGCCCGATCTTTTGAAGCAGCTCCTCGGCGTTGAAGAACTCGACTATGACGCCGATGGAGCCGGTTATCGTCCCGGGGTTCGCTACTATCCTCTCGGCCGCGACAGCCGTGTAGTAGCCGCCTGACGCCGCTATCGTGCCCATCGAGGCGACGACCTTTTTCTTTTCCCTGAGCCTCTTTATCTCCCCGTGTATCTCCTGCGAGGGCCCTACGGCCCCTCCAGGAGAATCGATGCGGACGACTATCGCCTTTACATCGTCTCTTTCCTCGAGGACCTTTAGTCTCCTCAAGGTCTCTGACGGATCGATTATTATGCCTTCAAGCTCGACTATCGCGACCTTGTCGGAAGTGCTGAAGGCCCCGCCGGTGAAGGCCGCAACCGCCACGGAAAGCACGAGGACTATTACAAATACCGCGCCTACGGCCGCGAGCAGGGTCTTGATCCTCTCTCCCATAGCGCGCTTAAGCGCCCTCAGCCTTTTTTATGGTCCTTATGGACAGCCCTATCTTGTTGTCGTCAGGGTCGACGTTCAATACCTCGACCTCGACGATATCGCCTACCTGAATGTCCGCGCCCTTTTTCTTGCCGCGCGAGAGCTCAGAGACGTGGACGAGGCCTTCGAGACCGGGCTCGAGCTCGACAAAGGCGCCGAAGTCGGCTACACTCGTCACCCTCCCGTCTATCGTCATCCCGGGCTTGTATCTCTCGCCGACCCCCTCCCAGGGGTTATTCTCGAGGAGCTTTGTGGATAGGGAGAAACGCTTGTTTGCGCTGTCGATATTAAGGACGACGGCCTCTATCTCCTGCCCCTTTTTCACGGTCTCTGAGGGGTGCTTGATCTTCCTCCATGTGAGGTCCGAGACGTGGACGAGCCCGTCTATGCCGTCTTCTATGCCGACGAAGACCCCGAAGTCCGTGATGTTCTTAACGGCGCCTTTGATGCGCGTCCCCTTCGGGTAGCGTTTTTCGGCGTCTATCCACGGGTTGGCCTCGACCTGCTTCATACCTAATGAAATGCGCTTGGCGGCGGGGTCTACGTCGAGGACCACCACCTCGACGTTGTCGCCGATCTTCACCTTCTGCGACGGGTGCTTGAGCTTCGTCCAGGACATCTCGGAAATGTGGATGAGCCCCTCGAGGCCGCTCTCAAGCTCTACGAACGCGCCGTAGTCCGTGATGTTTACGACGATGCCCGCCACCTTAGTGCCTGACGGGTAGCTGTCCTTGACGGTAAGCCAGGGGTCTTCCTTGGTCTGTTTGAGGCCAAGAGAAATCTTGCCGTCTTCCCTGTTGTATTTCAGGACCTTTACCATGACCTTGTCGCCTATCTTCAACACCTGGGTCGGGTGCGTTACCTTGCCCCAGGAAAGGTCGGTAAGGTGTATGAGGCCGTCTATGCCGCCGAGGTCGACGAACGCGCCGTAGTCGGTGATGTTCTTGACGAGCCCCTCTATGACGGACCCTTCGGCGAGGGTCTCAAGCGTCGTCTTTTTAAGGACCTCCCGCTCGTCCTCGAGGAGGCTGCGCCTCGATACGATTACGTTGCTCTTGCGCCTGTTGTGCTTCAACACCCTGAAGGCGAACCTCTGCCCTATGAGCTTGTCCGGGTTCCTTACGGGCTTGAGGTCCACCTGAGACCCCGGCAGGAAGGCCGTAACCCCTTTTATGTCGACATAAAAGCCGCCCTTGATCCTCTGCGTGATTATTCCGTCGATGGGCGTGCCCTTGTCGTGGGACTCGATAATCACGTCCCATATCTTCAACTGGTCCGCCTTGGCCTTCGAGAGGACTATGTAGCCGCGGTCGTCCTCGCGCCTTTCAAGCAGGACCGCTATCTCGTCGCCTACCTTGACAGTGGGGTTTCCGTCCTTGTCGAGGAACTCCCGGAGCGGCACATGGCCCTCGGACTTGTAGCCGATGTCCACCATTACGGAATCCTGTGTGACCTGAACGACCTTCCCCTTGATGATATCCCCATCCTGCAGTTCCTTTACCTCTGATTCGAAAAGCATCTCGAAGTCAGACTTCGGGGCATCACCTGAAGATTTATCTTCTCTCCCTATCATTAATTCCAAACCCTCCCCCTGTCGTTTTCTATGAGATAAAACAATATCATAGAGTGAAACTAAAGTGCAAATTATTTCATCGCCAGCGCCCCTATGCGGCGCACCACCTCTTCGACGACCCAGTCCGGGGTCGAGGCCCCGGATGTGACTCCGACTTTCAGAGCGGACGCGAACCATGCCGGGTCAAGTTCCTCCGCGACTTCGATGTGATGTGTCTTCGGCTGGATCCCGGTGCATATCTCGGCGAGCCTCCTTGTGTTCGCGCTGTTCCTGCCGCCGACTATTATCATGCAGTCGACGGTCTCGGCGAGGTCCCCGCTCTCCTTCTGCCTGATCGATGTCGCGTTACAAATCGTATTGAAAACTTTTAATTCAGAGGCTTTTTTTAAACAAAAGGAGACAACGGCGTCGAGCTTTTCCATCGGGAGCGTCGTCTGGGCGATGATCCCTATCTTCTTCTGTCTCGGGAGGTCCTGGAGGCCCTCCGGCGAGTCGGCGACTCTTATCCCCTCGGAGCCGTAGCTTATGAGCCCCTTTACCTCGGGGTGGTCCTTCTCGCCGACGACTATCACCGAATAACCTTCAGAGCTTAATAGCGAGACGAGGTCCTGCGCCTTCTTTACGAACGGACACGTGGCGTCGATGATGTGGAGCCCCTTGTCCCTCGCCGACTTTATCTCGTCGAGCTTCGCGCCGTGGGACCTGATGATGACGGTCCCTGAAGCTATCTCCTCAACGCTTTTTTTTGCGTAGACGCGGGATTCCTCGAGCCTTTTGACGACCTGCGGGTTGTGGATGATCGGCCCCAGGGTATATATCTCCCCCCTCGTCTCGGACGCGCATTTGTTGGCGAGGTTTATCGCCCTTTTAACGCCGAAACAGAAGCCTGACGACTTTGCTACCAATATCTCCAAGTTACGAGACCTCTTTCAGAATTTTTATCTATCGATGAGCCCGGCCTTTTGCGCCTCTTCCAATGCCCTGGCCACCACGTCTTCTATCCCCAACTCGCCCGTGTCAATGCGGACGGCGTCTTCGGCCATCCTCAAGGGCGACTCCTTCCTCTCTGTATCGCGCCTGTCCCTCTCCTGTATCTCGGCGCTCACGTCCGCCCTGGACTCTCTCACTCCCTTTAGTTCCAGGTGGCGTCTCTCTGCCCTCACCTCGTGGGATGCGTCGAGAAATATCTTAAGCTCCGCGTCCGGGAATACCACGGTGCCGATGTCCCTGCCCTCCATGACGATGCCGCCTTCCTCGCCGAGCGACCTCTGGAAAGAGACGAGCAACTCCCTTACAGACGGGTTTGCCGACGAGACCGAGGCAAGAGAGCCCGCCTTCAGGGTCTTTACCTCAGCGGAGAAATCCTCGTTGTTTATGATTATCGCGTTCTTTGCCTTGTCAAACCCGAGCCTTACGGAGGCGCAGAATACTTTCATGGACTCGTTATCGGCAACGTCTACCCCGGCCTCGTCGGCGGCGAGCGCCAGCGCCCTGTACATCGCCCCGGTGTTTATGTACCTGAAGCCGAGCTTATCGGCGAGCGAGCGGGCGACGGTGGACTTTCCGACGCCGCTCGGCCCGTCTATGGCTATGACAGGCCGCCCCCTCGTCAACTGACGCGGACCCTTTTGAGTTGGTCGAAAAACCCCGGGAAAGACACATCAACGGACGACGCGCCGTCTATCTCGACGCCCTCATCCGACCTTAAGGCCGCCATTGCCATGGACATCGCAATCCTGTGGTCGCCGCGGCTCTCGATCTTTCCGCCCTTGATCGACGCGGACCCGACGCCCTCGATGACGATGCCATCAGGGAGCTCGGCGTTCCTTACGCCGACCCCTGAGAGCGCCTCTGACATTGCCGCTATCCTGTCGCTCTCTTTTACGCGTAACTCTCTTGCGCCGGTTATACGCGTCGTCCCTTCCGAGAACGCGGCGGCTATGCATATAATAGGGAACTCGTCTATGGCCGGGAGGAGTTCGGCCCCGGAGACCTCGGCCCCCTTGAGCCTTGAGGTCTTGACGAGCAGGTCGGCGACCGGCTCGCCGGAGGCGACCCTCTCGTTTTGCACTTCAACTGTGCCGCCCATCTTCCTTAGGACGTCTATTATGCCGGTCCTCGTCGAGTTCACGCCAACGCCCCGTATAAGCAGGACTGAGGCGGGAGAAATCATCGCGCCGACTATGAAGAAAGCGGCCGAGGAGATATCCCCGGGCACTTCTATTTTACACCCGTTCAGCTCGTTTGTCGATCTGACCCTTACGGAATTTTTATCCGTTTTGACGTCGGCCCCGAAGAGAGCGAGCATGCGCTCGGTATGGTCCCTCGATTTTTCAGGCTCTTCTATAACCGTCTCGTTGTCGGCATAAATCCCGGCGAGCATGAGCGCGCTCTTAAGCTGTGCCGAGGCTACGGGGGTCTTGTAGGTTATCCCCTTGAGCCTGCGGCCGGATATGGCGAGCGGGAGGTTGTTACCGTTGTTTCTGCCTGATATGGAAGCCCCCATGAGCGAGAGCGGCTCTACGACCCTCTTCATCGGCCTCTTTCTCAATGACGCATCCCCGGTGATTACGGAAAAAAACGGTTGGGCGGAAAGGAGTCCGGTAACGAGCCTCGTCGTCGTGCCGGAGTTGCCGGCGTCTATAACGTCCGTCGGCTCCGTAAGCCCCCGCATCCCATTGCCCCTTATGACGACCCTGCGAGAGTCCTTCTGAAGGTCGATCCCTATGCCCATCGCCCTGAACGCGCCTATGGTCGATAAGTTATCCTCGCCTTCGAGGAAGCCGGTCACTTCCGTTATTCCGCTCGCGATCGACCCGAGCATCACGGCCCTGTGGGAGATCGACTTGTCCCCGGGGACCGTCATCTCTCCCTTAAGCCCTTTTCCGGGGACGGCCAGAACGGCGCCTCCGAATATGTCTTTTTTGAGCGTGGTCATTTATCCTCTGCGAGCTTTCCGGCCTTGTTCACGAGCGAGTCCCTTATGGATTTGGCGCGCGCAAAGTCTTGTTTGAGCCCCTCGACGTCGTTGGCGTCTATCAGCGTCTTGAGGTTCGCGAGCCTCTTTTCAAAATCGCTTATAGTCTTTAAAATGGCGTCGCTGTTCATGGCGCAGATATCGGCCCACATCTCAGGCGAGCTTGACGCTATGCGCGTAAAGTCCCTGAAGCCTCCGGCGGAGTATGATAGAGCGTCCACACCCGACTTTTCGATGTCGCCGACGGTGTTTACGAGCGAGTAGGCTATCATGTGGGGGAGATGGCTTACTGCCGCGAGTATCGCGTCGTGCCTTGAGGGGTCCATGACGACGACCTCGGACCCCGCCGCCTCCCAGACCCCCTTGACTGTGGAGAGGGCATTATCATCGGTCTTATCGGTCGGCGTGAGTATGCATCTCCTCCCCTTGAAGAGGTCCGGGAAGGCCGCCTCCACGCCGGAATGCTCTGTGCCGGCTATGGGGTGGCCGGGCACGAAATGGACTCCCGGGGGGATGAGCGGCTCGCACTCGTCTATTACGGCCTTTTTTACTGACCCGACGTCTGTTACTATCGCGCCCTTTTTCAAGAACGGCGCGGCCTTTCTCACTGTCTCGCCTATTTTTAGTACAGGTGTCGCGATGAGGACGAAGTCGGCGTCCTTGACGCCCTCGCCGACGTCCCGGGTGAATGAGTCGACGACGCCGAGCCTTTTAGCGGCCTCCAGATTGGCGAGCCCCCTGCCGACCCCGGTAATGGAGCCCGCAAGCCCCTTTCGCTTAAGTATTATGGAGAGCGAGCCGCCGATAAGGCCGACGCCGATTACGGTTATCTTTTTGAAGTAAAAAGCCATGGCATTTACCGGAAGGCTGTTTTTTTGGAAGAGAGTCCTGGAGGGCCTTTAAAGGCCCTCCAGGGAGAAAGCGGATGTTATAATGTCCTGCCTATGGAGGCCGCGACCCTTCTCACTTCCTCCATGAGGCTGGCGAACTTTGTCGGTTTAAGCGACTGCGCGCCGTCGCAGAGGGCGTTCTCCGGGTCCGGGTGGACCTCTATCATAAGCCCGTCGGCGCCGACGGCCACGGCCGCCCTCGCAAGCGGCAGGACGAGGTTCCATCTGCCCACGGCGTGGCTCGGGTCGATGAATACAGGGAGATGCGTCTCTTCCTTCAGGACCGGCACCGCGCTCAAGTCCAGCGTGTTGCGCGTGGCGGTCTCGAAAGTGCGTATGCCGCGCTCGCAGAGTATTATCTGCGAGTTTCCCTGCGCCGCGATGTACTCCGCCGACATGAGGAACTCTTTAATCGTGGCGGACAGGCCGCGTTTCAGGAGCACCGGCTTCTTCGCCTTGCCGACCTCGGTCAAGAGTCTGAAGTTCTGCATGTTTCTCGCGCCTATCTGTACGATGTCGACGTATTCGCAGACGACCTCGGTATCGCGCGGGTCCATGAGCTCGCTTATTATGGGCAGGCCCGTCTCTTTCTTGGCTTCTCTTAAGAGCTTCAACCCTTCGACACCGAGCCCCTGGAAGTCGTAAGGCGAAGTCCTCGGCTTGAACGCGCCGCCGCGCAATATTGAGGCCCCTGCGGCCTTGACCTTCTTCGCGCAATCCACGAGCTGTTCCCTGGACTCGACACTGCACGGCCCGGCTATGACCTGTATTACGGCGTCTCCGATCTGCACGCCGTTTATATCGAGGACCGAGGCTTCCTTCCTGAACTCCCGGCTGACCAGTTTATAGGGCTTCAATATCGGCATCACGTTCTCGACGCCGGGAAGCGCCTCTAACGAGATCTGCCCGAGGAGCGTCTCGTCCCCTATCGCGCCTATTATCGTCCGCTCCTTGCCCTTTGAGATGTGGACGGCGAGGCCGGCCGATTTTATCTTCTCGACGACATGGTCGACGACTTCCTGTGTCGAGTCTCTTTTCAAAACTATTATCATAAAGTCTCCCCTCATATTTTTTGGGTCTTAGGAAGCAAACGACATTGAGAAATGTGGTAAGCTTCCGAAATGCTGAAGAAAAATAGGTATTACAGCCGTTCAAAAATCGCAGAGGCTAAATTCAGGGCTGTTGTACGTTGTTTTGCCCTTGATCTTACTG
>JACREU010000072.1 GCA_016212705.1 Deltaproteobacteria bacterium | reverse complement strand
GACCTTTGCGTAACCCGTATGTCTGCATACAATCGGGTTTTTAGAACTGGATTCCCGATAAAGACCTCGGGAATGACATGCAGGACTATTTCATGTCGTCATTCCCGCGTGCCTCAAGCGGGAATCCAGCGTCTTATGCAAGGTCTCCTTTTATAAGGAGGACCTGGGGGATTAAAAGGCCCTTTAAGATAATCTCCCCAACCCCTCTTTAGAAAAGAGGGGTTTCTACACCTTATATCATGCTTTAACTTTGCCCGTCCGGCAAGGACTACGCCTTCTTCGCCACCCTTATGAATATCTCATCGAGCTGTTTCTGGTCGACCGGCGAGGGCGCGTCGCTCATGACGTCCGTCGCCTTCTGGGTCTTGGGGAAGGCGATGCAATCGCGTATCGATTCAGACCCGGTCATTATCGCCATTATCCTGTCGAGGCCGAAGGCGATGCCTCCGTGCGGGGGCGTGCCGTACTTCAGGGCTTCCAGAAGGAATCCGAACCGCTCCTCCGCCTCTTCCTTTGCGATGCCGAGTTTTTCGAATACCTTTGCCTGTACGTCGGACCTGTGTATGCGGATGGAGCCGCCGCCTATCTCCGAGCCGTTAAGGACGAGGTCGTAGGCCTTTGCCCTGACCTTCAATGGGTCGGTGTCGAGATGGGCGAGGTCTTCGTCCATCGGCGCGGTGAAGGGGTGGTGTACGGCGACGTATCTTTTTTCGGCGTCGTCGTAATCGAAGCTCGGAAAATCCGTCACCCAGACGAAGTTGAGCCGGTCTTTCGGGATGAGGTTAAGCCTTCCGCCGATGTTGGTGCGGAGCCTCCCCAAAACCGTGTTCGCGACGGACGGTTTATCTGCGGCAAAAAGTATGAGGTCGCCTGTACCCGCGCCGAGGGCCTTCGTTGTATTTTCTTTTTCAGCGTCCGAGAGGAACTTCGCTATGGGAGACTGCCAGCCTTCTTCAGTGACCTTTACCCACGCCAGGCCCTTTGCGCCGAAAGATACGGCTACCTCGGTCAGGTCGTCGAGGTCCTTTCTTGAAAACGATGCCCCGCCCTTTACGCATATCGCCTTTATGACGCCCTTCTTCAAAGCGGCGTCGGCAAAGACCTTGAAGCCGGAGCCTGAGAGAACAGAGGTCAGGTCTACGAGCTCGAGAGCGAAGCGGGTGTCCGGGTTATCCACCCCGTATCTCCCGACCGCCTCGGCGTATGTGAGGCGCGGGAACGGGGGCGCAAGCGCCACGCCCGCCTCCTTGAATATCTCGACGACGAGCCCTTCCATGACGGAGATGACGTCTTCCCTGTCCACGAAGCTCATCTCGGCGTCTATCTGCGTGAACTCGGGCTGGCGGTCGGCGCGGAGGTCCTCGTCCCTGAAGCATTTGACAATTTGAAAGTACCTGTCGAAACCGGATATCATGAGTATCTGCTTGAATAGCTGTGGCGACTGCGGTAGCGCGTAGAACGCTCCCGGGTTCAATCTGCTCGGGACAAGATAGTCGCGCGCGCCCTCGGGCGTGGACTTTGTAAGGACAGGCGTCTCTATCTCAAGGAAGCCGTTCCTCGTCAGATAGTTCCTCGTCGCCATCGCGACCTTGTGCCGGAGCATGAGTTTTCTCTGGAGCGGCGCCCTGCGAAGATCGAGGTAACGGTACTTGAGCCTCGTCATCTCGGCGACGTCCGTATCGTCCTCTATCATGAACGGGAGCGGGGCGGAGTCGTTCAGCACAATGATCTCCGTGACCGCGACCTCTACTTCGCCGGTCTTAAGGTCCGGGTTCACCGTACCCTCGGGCCTCTTCCGCACGACGCCCTTTACGGCGATGACGAACTCGCTACGGAGGTTGTGCGCCTTCTCGTGGACTGCCGGATCGGTCTCCGGGTTGAATACGAGCTGGACGAGGCCTTCCCTGTCCCTTAAGTCGATGAATATGAGGCCGCCGTGGTCCCTCCGCCTCTGGACCCATCCCATGAGGCCGATCTTCGCGCCTGTCCGGGACGTCGAGACCTCCCCGGCGTAGCAGGTCCTTCTCCATTCAGCCATCTTCTCTATCAATTCAAGACCTCCGGTATTGAAAGAAACTTTTTTTGGCAATCACATTAAAACCGCGATACGGGAATATTTCACATAGGGGCCTGGATAGCATGTCCGTCCCCCTCGCGCGCAGTACGGGCGCGGGCGGGATTTGAACTTATATCACATCCGCGGACCCTTTTCAAATCGATTGAAAAAACAAGGTTACAAATTTTTAGCTTGACAGTAGCCATGCAGAACGGGATAATTGCCGCAATTAAAACCCCAAACAACCACATAGTCTGGGAAAAAACACCTTCAAGGAGGCAATCAATGAAGAGAACTGGCTTCTGGATTCTCCTCCTGGCTTGTATCGGTATGTCTGCGGGCATCTTCGCGCCGTCGGTGACGAACGCGGAGTACGGAGACATAGTGCTGAACAGCAAGTCAGAGAGCATGGAAAAGGCGGGAGTAAGCCCTGTGGTCTTCCCGCACTGGTTCCACAGGATCAGGTTCAAGTGCAAGGTATGCCACGAAGACATCTTTATCATCAAGAAGGGCGCCAACGACATCAACATGACCGCGATCATGAACGGCGAGTTCTGCGGCAAGTGCCACAACGGGCTTGTGGCATGGGAGCCGCTCTATTGCGACAGGTGCCATTCCTACAAGGGCCGCAACCCGAACGCGCCCACGAACCAGAACTAATAAAACACACGAGGAACAGTTTGAAAGGAGGACCGGATAAATGAAAGCATCCAGGCTTTTAAAGGTCGCCCTCCTCTGCTCGCTCACGGTCACCTTCGGCTTTGCCGTTAACGGTTCTTTCAGCTCGGCCGAGTCAGCTACGGCCGCCAAGGAAACCAAGGTAGCCGCTGTAACGACCAAGAAGAGCGACAAGACGGAGACCAAGATCGACCCGAACGACCCCTCAAGCGTTATATATCTTGATACCTCAGGAAAGGCGGCCGGCGTCGGAGACCCCTCCAAGCCTCCTTCAATGGCCTATAAGGCGGGACAGGGCTGGCACCCGCAGGCCCTCTCGGCCACGGGCCTGCCCAAGGACAGGTACGGCCTCATCGACTGGGCCAAGATAGTGAGGGAGAACATCGTAAAACCCAAGCCGTCGCTCGACGCGGCCGAGGAAGAGATGCCCCCGCTCAAGATGGACGTGCTAATACCGGCGAAGGGCGACTTCGTTAACGACGTAATCTACCCGCACGAGATGCACACCTACTGGCTCAAATGCGAGGTCTGCCACCCCGGGATTTTCGTCCCGGCAAAGGGGTCGAACCCGATGTCCATGGTCGAGATCGCCCAGGGCAAGTGGTGCGGAAGGTGTCACGGAAAGGTCGCATTCCCGCTTACCGACTGCAACAGGTGCCACACTTCACCCAAACAGAAGGCCGGGAAGTAGCCCTTCATGGTCAAACGCCTGATAATGGCCTTAGCCCTTATAATCGCCGTCCCGGCCGCCTCATGGGCCGGGATCGGCGACATAAGGCTTGAATCCAAGATAGCGTCGATGAAGAAGGCCGGGGTAGGCCCGGTCGTCTTCCCGCACGACAGGCACGAGAAGAAGTTGAAGTGCGCCGACTGCCACCCGAAGATATTCAAGGACAAGCGCGGGGCGAACGACATCTCCATGAAGCTAAACATGGAAGGCAAGTTCTGCGGCTCGCCGAACTGCCACAACAGCCCCAAGGCGTTCCCGCTATACCAGTGCGCAAGCTGTCATACAGGGGTAGGGGCGGCGAAGTAGCCGCCCCTGCTCTTTTTTTCTCCTCTTTCCTCTCCCACTTTCAATAGCAGATAACGGAAAAGCCAGGACCCTCGCGGGCGGCCTCGGCACCGAATCCCTCGGCTAAGCCTGGGTTCATCAGACCAATTCATAACCCGTCTGTCTGCATGACACAGATTTTTTGAGACTGGATTCCCGATAAAAGCCTCGGGAATGACATGCAAAACCATTTGTCATGCCGTCGTCCCCGCTCGTTTCAAGCGGGGACCCAGCGTCCTGGGATCAGCGCGTAAGGAATTTTTCAACAAGAGGCGCGGTTTGGACGAGCATTGAGGAAAATACTTCAAAGGCGGGGTCCTGGTGAACGGGTATTCAGCGGCCTTCTTTCCTAAAGCCTTGAAGCCGCGTCCTTGTCGACGAGCCAGATGAGCTTGCCGGGCCGGACCATCCGCGCCGGGCAAGCCCCCTCGGTCCCCCGAAGGACCTCCCTGAGTATCCCGGCCTTCTCCCTGCCGGATACGAGAAAGAGCGCGATAGAGGCGTTGTTGACCGTCTTCAGCGTCATGGTGACGCGGTGGGCCTTCTTCTTCTCCTCATAGGTGTCGATGACAAGCCTCTCCTCCTCCTCAAAGCCCGCCTTTGTACCCGGAAATATCGAGAGCGTGTGCCCGTCCTCGCCGAGGCCGAGGAGGACCATATCGAAGGCCGGGGCCTCTCCGGCCTTGAGGCCGAAGTGTCCCCTTAACTCTTCCTCGTATGCGATGGCCGCGCTCGCTGGCTCGTCCTCGCCTTTTATCCTGTGTATGTTCTTATCCGGAATTTTTATTTTGGAGAGGAGCGCCCTTGCCGCCATGTTGTAGTTGGATTCAGGGCTCTCCGGCGGCACGCACCGCTCGTCCCCCCAGAAGACGTGGACCTTTGACCACTCTATTTTATCCGCGTATTCGGCGCCGAGGAGCTCATAAAACATCTCCGGGGTCTTGCCGCCTGAGAGCGCGATTGTGAACCGCCCCTTTTCCCTAATATTGCGTTCCGCGGCCTCAAAAAAGGTCTCAGCGGCCCTCCGGCTCATCTCCTCGGGGCCGCCGAATACGCATATGCATTCGTTGAGGCGCTCTGTTATTTCCATTTGACCCGGCGCCGGATAATCAGCGCTCGCGTTACGTGAGACCGCGCCATGATATTCGCCCTACCCGACACTTACGACCCGCCTCTTGTCATCGGGCGTAAGGAGCCCCGCCGCATGCGCCGCGGCCCCTGTGAGCCCTGCCTTGCAGTCCATTACCACATGGACGGGGACCTTCGAGAGCAGTCCCTCGAGCCTCCCCTTTGCCCTGAAGGCTTCGATGAAGCAGGGCTTTTCAAAAGCCTTTAGTATCTTCGCGGCTATGCCTCCGGCCACAAAGACCCCTCCGAGGGAGAGGGTCTTGAGCGCGAGGTTCCCGGCCTCCGCGCCGTATATTGAGAGGAAAAGGGCGAGCGCGTCAGTACAGTTCTCGTCGCTACCCGCCATGCCTTCCTCCGTAATGACCGCCGAAGGGTCTTCGGTTGAGAGCCTCTTTTTTATGTACTCGGGCTCAACCCTCCCCTTTGTCTTTATGAAGTTATAGATGTTGACGACCCCCGGGCCTGAGACCACCCTTTCGTAACTGACGCGCCCGTACTCGCCAATGAGGTATTCGAGTAGCCCTATTTCGAGTGAGTTCCTCGGCGCGAAGTCCGCGTGCCCGCCCTCGGATGGCGAAGGGACGTACTTGTCTCCGTCACGGAACAAGACCGCCTCGCCGAGCCCGGTGCCCGCCGCTATGAGCGCGATGTTGCCGTCTCTGCGCTCCCCTTTCTGGAGGGTATAAAGGTCCTTATCCTTAAGGAGGGGCAGCCCCCAGGCTATCGCAACGAGGTCGTTTATGAGCGCCGTCTTCCCTATGCCGAACCTCTCCCCTATGGCCCTTGCGTCTATTAGCCACGGGAAGTTGGTGAGCCTGCATGCGCCCTCTTCAACCGGGCAGGCGATCCCGAAGGACGCGGCAGAGACCGCCTCATTCCCGGGGAGGAACCTCTTGATGACCTCCTCGGGGCCCGTAAACCCGGCGTTCGCGAAAGACTCCTCCCTGAGGGGCCTTAAGGAAGCCCCCATGTCCTCGAAGAGCCCGAGCCAGGTCTTTGTCCCGCCTATGTCCCCTGCGAGGATGAGCCCCATCTATTCGTTCCTCCAGTGGCGTCCGTCCTTTGAGATGAACCTGTCCGCTTCCGCCGGCCCGTGGCTCCCGGCCCTATAGAGGTTCACCTCAGGCGCGCCCTTGCCGTTTTTTTCAATGTGTTCGAGTATGGGGGTCAGGAATTCCCACGAGAGAGAGACCCCGTCCTTCCTTACGAAGAGCGTCTTGTCCCCGATCATGCAGTCCATCAGCACCCGCTCGTAGGCCCCGAGCGTGAGCCCCTTGTAGCCGTCCAGGTACGAGAAATCCATGAAGACGTCGCGCAGACACACCCTGGAGCCCGGGGACTTCGCATGGAACTTAAGCTGGATCCTCTCCTCAGGCTGTATCTTCAATATAAGCGTGTTCGGCCCGATCTCTTCGCCTATGGTGTCCCTGAACATCAGGTGCGGGACGCTCCTGAACTGGACAGAGACCTCTGAGAGCCTTTTCTTGAGCCTCTTGCCGGATCGCAGGTAGATGGGCACCCCCTGCCATCTCCAGTTGTCTATGTATACGCGCATCGCGGCAAAGGTCGGCACCAGGGACCCCCTCGCCACCCCCTCCTCCTCCCTGTAGCCGGGGACTATCTTCCCGTCTATCTCGCCCCCTGCGTACTGGCCGAGGCAGAGCCAGTCGTTTATATCCTCAAGCGGCGGCCTCCTGAGCGCCAGAAGCACCTTTGACCGCTCGTCCCTCACAAGCTCAGGGTCGTAGACCGAAGGCGGCTCCATAGCCGCAAGGGCGAGCACCTGCGACATGTGGTTCTGGAACATGTCCCTTAAGACCCCGGCCTGCTCGTAGTACCCGGCGCGCCTCTCCACCCCGAGCGTCTCGGCTACTGTTATCTGGACGTGGTCTATAAAATGCCTGTTCCAGAGCGGCTCGAATATCGTGTTCGCAAACCTGAGCATGAGGATGTTCTGGACAGTTTCCTTGCCCAGGTAATGGTCGATCCTATAGACCTGCGGCTCTGAAAACGAAGAAAGCACCGCGCTGTCAAGCCTCAGCGCGCTCTCAATATCCCGCCCGTAAGGTTTTTCCACGACGAGCCGGGTCCAGCCTGACCTTTCCCCGGCGAGCCCGGAAGAGCCCAGGAGCCCTGCTACCGTCTCATAGACCGAGGGAGGGGTCGCGACATAAAATATCCTGTTGCCCCTGGTGCCGAAGGACCCCTCTTTCTCTTTGAGGAAACGCGCTATCGTAGCGTACACGCCCTCATTATTGTAATCGGCGGCGATATAGAAGAGCCTTTTGGCGAACCTCTCCCACGCGACGGAGTCGAGCTCTCCGGAGGCCTTCAGGGCCTCCTCCATCGCGGCTCTAAAGCCGTCATGGTCCATCTCCGTCCTCGCTACCCCGAGGACGAAGAACCCCTCGCCTATTATGTCGGCGAAAAAAAGCTTGAAGAGCGCGGGGATGAGCTTTCTCCTCGTCAGATCGCCGGAGGCGCCGAATATTACCATCACGCACGGGTCAGGGGAGGCCTCCTTGCAAGGTCCGCTCCTCGGCTCTATTTTTCCGGCCTTTATCCGTTGAGAAGGGCCGCTTTGAAAGTTATCCGGCATAATGGGTTCCGAGAGGCTTGTTTTTATCGGGGAGGCGCGGCAAGTCTTATCTTGCGCTCATTCGCCTTCGGGTTTTACGGAGTGGCCGCCGAATTCTTTCCTGAGCGCGGCGAGGACCTTTTCGGCGAACGAGTCATCCTGCCTGGAGCGGAACCTCCTGAAGAGCGCTTCCGTTATGACCGGCAGGCTTACGCTTAAGTCCAAAGCCTCTTTCACGGTCCAGCGCCCCTCGCCGGAGTCTTCCACATAGCCGCTTATGGCCGAGAGGACCGGGTCCCTTGAGAGCGCCGTTTCCAGGAGTTCAAGGAGCCACGAACGGACGACGCTCCCCTTCATCCAGAGGCGGGCGATGTTTTTAAGGTCGAGCTCCTCTGCGTAACCCGAGGCCTTCATCAGCTCGAACCCTTCGGCGTAAGCCTCCATGAGCCCGTACTCTATGCCGTTATGCGCCATCTTGACGAAGTGGCCTGAGCCCGGCCCTCCGCAACGGAGGTATCCGCCCTCCTGGGCAAGGCTTTTGAATATCGGGTCTAACAAGCCGCATGCGTCCGCCTCTCCCCCGGCCATGATGCAGTAGCCTTCGGTAAGGCCCCAGATGCCGCCGCTTACCCCGGCGTCGATGAATCTGATGCCTGAGGCGGCGAGCTCCTCATGCCTTCGGAGAGAGTCCTTGTAGAAGCTGTTGCCCCCGTCTATTATTATGTCGCCGGGGGCAAGCCCCTTTTTAAGGACCGCGATAGTCGAGTCCACCGCCTCCCCTGCCGGGACCATCATCCAGACGGCCTTTGGAGACGGAAGCGCGGAGGCGAGGGCTTCGAGCGTATACGCGCACTTTATCCCGAGTCCCTCGGCCTTCTTCGTCCTCTCCGGGGACTTGTTGTAGCCTGTTACGATATGCCCGCCCCGATGCAGGCGCAGAGCCATATTCAAACCCATGCGCCCGAGTCCCACCATGCCTATGTGCAAGACTTCCTCCTATTTTCCGGCGGATTCCACCGCGCCCTTTATGAGAATAGAAGCCTCCCTAAGCGCCTCTATCGACGGGCCTTTTATGTTGACGAGCGCAACCCTGCACCCGCGGGAATCCAGCGCCTCCATGTCGCCGAAGGCCTGGGATAACTCAAGTTCTGAAAAGCTGAACGCGCTCCCGGGTATCTTTATATCGTCCTTCGTCTCGTGGCAGAGGATGAGGAAAACCCCCTTGTTGGCCCCGCCCTTGTGGAGCTGGCCCGTTGAATGGAGGTAGCGGGGGCCGTACCCTCCCGGAGTCGCCGCGCCTGTTGAGTCCCGGAGCGTCTTTCTCAAACCCCTGAGCGTCTCGTCAATTGCGCGGTCGTTGGGGTCGAAGTACGCGAGCACTCCAATGTAGTCGCCCTTTTTTATGAGCCCCATGAAGTCCTTCAGGGCCTTTTTCACGTCCCCGTTTCCGGCAGGACGTTTCTTGATGAGCTTGCAGGCGGCCTCCCCGATGTATACCTTGAGACCCTTCCCCGCGACCTCGACGCCCGGGGGCGAGATCATCCCCTTCTCTATCGCCAGGAGGCGCGCCCTTGTGAGCTTCTTCGCAAGCTCCACGTCAGGCTGGTCAAAGGGGTTTATGCCGAGTACCTGCCCGGCGACGGCCGTCGCCACCTCCCAGCGGAGGAACTCTCCACCGAGCTCGTATATATCCTTCATCCTGAAAGAGATGACCGGGTGCCCGGCCTCGACGAGCGCCTTGAGCGTTTTTTTAAGCCCCCTATCCTCTTCCTTTATGCAGATGGAGACGAAGACCCTGTCGTCGCCGTAGTCCTCCGGGCGGCCCAAAGGCTCATCCACGACGGGTACGAGCCCCTTGCCCTCCTTGCCGGTCGATTCGGCGACGAGTTGCTCTATCCAGAGCCCGAATGTCGCGGCCTCCCTTGAGAGGAAGAAGGTTATCTTGTCCCTGCCTGCACGGCCGAAAATACCGAGAGCGGCGCCTAACATGACGACCGGGTTCTCCCTCTCCTTCATGCGCGGGTGCGTTGCCGCGGATATCCCGCTCGCTGAATGGATGAGCCTCTCTATGTCTATCCCGGATATGGCCGCGGGCACAAGCCCGAAGTAAGAGAGCGCCGAGAACCTCCCTCCTATGTCGCGAGGGTTCTGAAATAACCTCTTGAACCCGTACTTTCTGGAGAACCCCTCAAGGGGCGTGTCGGCGTCGGTTATGGCGATGAAGTTCCTGCCCGCCTCCCCGCCCATCGTCTCGTATAGAAGACCGTAAAAGTATTCGAAGAGGCTCAACGGCTCGATCGTCGTCCCCGACTTGCTCGATACGATAAAGAGTGTCTTTTGAGGGTCTATCTCTCTCGTGACCGCCCTTACGGCCTCCGGGTCGGTGGAGTCCAGCACGATGAGCGAGGGATATCCCGGGGCCGGGCCGAATGCGTCGCGGAGCACGAGCGGCGCGAGGCTTGAGCCCCCCATGCCGAAGAGGACCGCGTGGCAGTAGCCCTCTTTCTTCACTTCCGCCGCGAAAGACTTGATGGCCTCGATGTTATCCTCCATGAGGTCGGGTAGCGTCAGCCAGCCGAGCGAGTCCTTTATGAGCCTCTTCTCCTCGGGCCCGTGCTTCCAGATGGTCGGGTCCTTTGCCCAGAGCCTCCCCAGGAAGTTCTCGTTCCCGATCCCGTCGATGGCAACGGCGAGGGGCCCCTCGAAACCGCTGAACGAGTAGCTCGCCCCGAAGGACTTCTTCTCCTTCAAAGCCTCCCTCTTGGTTGCTATCGCCTCTGTTATGAGGACTTGAGACCTTTTTTGAGAAGCGAGCGCGTCCGCGAGGAGGGTTTCGGCGATGGCCCCATAGTCGAACCCGAGGGAGACCATCTCTGATATCGCCTTGCTTGAGGACCCCGCGTCCTCGGAAGACCTCTGCCTCGCCTTGCCGTGGTCGTGGAAGGCGAGGAGCGTATGGAGCGGCATGGCGATTATGGTGCCGTCCTCGGCAAGCTCTTCCACGTACATGATGTCCCGATATCTTGGGTCCTTGACGCTTGTAGCGGCCCAGAGGAGCCTCAGCGGGTTAGCTCCCCCGCCCAATCTTGTAAAGCCCGTCCCTTCGAATATCTCCCTGTATTTGAGTAACGCGAGCCTGGCGTTCGCGACAGAGCACCTGCCGAGGAGGGCCTTAAGGCGCGCCTTCTCGTCGTTCGACGCGCACGCAGTGGCCCTCTCCTCGATCCTCTTGTCTATATATGTGTCGAACCTGCTCACGAAAAAACTCGCGACACTTGAAACGCCGTCTATGGGGCGCCCTGCCTCGACCCTCCTCTCCAGCCCCTTTACATACGCCCGGGCGGCCTCATCATAGCGCTCTATGGAGAAAAGGTGCGTGACGTTCAGATTGAAACCCTCGAAGGTCAGCTCCTCTATGGATGCAATCCCCCCGGAGGTGGCCGGGACCTTGACCATGATGTTAGGCCTGTCAACGAGCGCGGCGAGGGCGCGGGCCTCCCTGACCATGGACGCGGGGTCATCGGCGAGGCGCGCGTCCATATCGATGCAGACAAAGCCGTCTTTTCCATTTGAGCGGTCGTATACGTCCATGAGGGCGTCTGCGGCGAGCCTCGCGTCCATCGCAAGCATCCTCGACGCGATATCCCCGTCGGTAAGCCCTTCGGCTGAGAGCTTCTCTATGTCGTCGTCGTACTCCGGGGTGCCGCTTACGGCCCTCTCGAATATGGACTGGTTGGAGGTCACGCCTGTGACGCCGTACTCATCTATCATCCTTTTGAACTCGCCGGAGGAGACGAGTCCCTTGCGGAGGTTGTCATACCAGATGCTTTGGCCGAGCTTCCTGAGGATAAACAAGGGGTCCATGAGGCAAAAGGCTCCTTAAGCGGATTTGGATGTTTTCCCATCCCGTTTATTATATATGAAGAATGGGGGTGAGGAGATAGAGGGACATCGGACGATGGTCCTCTGAAAATATGCGTGGGCGGGGAAGCTACCCGAGTAACCGGAGTGACGGACGCGCAATAAAGTCCTCCAATGCCATCCGAGAGGCCGGTCCCTGAGAAGATCGCGGGGAATATCCCTGTATCTTCAACCCGTCCAGGAGTTTGACGGTATGAGTATATCAGGAGGCCTATAATCTATCAAGGTAGAGGCCCTTCTTGCGGTTGAGGAGCGCAAGCGACCTCTTCGTTATCTCTTCGACGGTAAAGCCGTACTTCTCGAAAAGCGTCTTGTACGGCGCCGAAGCCCCGAACCTCTCGATGCCGAGGACGCCTCCGTCGCTTCCGGTGTAGCGCTCCCAGCCCATGGGCGAGCCCGCCTCTATCGCGAGCCTTACTCTCGCCTCAGTCGGCAGGACAGACTCCCTGTAGGCCTCGTCCTGCCCTTCGAAAAGCTCCCAGCTCGGCATGGCGACGACGCGGGTAGCTACACCCCTCTTCGCCAGCTCATCGTACGCGCCGAGCGCGAGGTGGACTTCCGACCCGGTGGCTATGAGGATGACCTCGGCCTCCCCTTCCGCTGGGTCAACAAGGACATACGCCCCCCTGGAGAGGTTCTCGGCAGGGGCGAACTTCTCGCGGTTTATGATCGGGATGTTCTGCCTCGTAAGGATGAGCGCCACGGGGCCTGTTTTTTTCGATAACGCCTCTTTCCAGGCAAATGGCACTTCGGTCGCGTCCGACGGCCTTATGACGGTAAGGTTAGGGATCGCCCTCAAGGCGGCTATCTGCTCGATCGGCTGGTGCGTCGGGCCGTCCTCGCCGAGGCCAATGGAGTCGTGCGTGAAGACATAAACGACATGGAGGTTCATGAGCGCGGCGAGCCTTATGGGAGGCCTCATGTAATCCGAGAATATGAGGAAGGTCGCGCCGTATGGGACGATAAGGCCGGAGAGCGCCATGCCGTTCATGACCGAGCCCATCGCGTGCTCTCGGACGCCGAAGTGGATGTTCCGGCCGGAGGCGCCGGGGGCGAAGGCAGAGAACCCCTTAAGGAAGGTATTCGTCGAAGGGGAGAGGTCCGCCGAGCCGCCCACGAGGAACGGGGTCTTTGAGGCTATGGCGTTTAAGACCTTGCCTGAAGCGCTCCGCGTCGCCATGGGTTTTTCTTCTTTTGTAAAAGACGGGAGGGCCGATGCCCAGTCCTCGGGTGCTTTTCCGGAAAAGAGAGAATCGAGCTCCCCTGCCTCATTCGGGTACTCCTTCCTGTACCTGTCAAAGAGCCCGTCCCATTCCTTCTCGGCCGAAACGCCTTTGGCAACGGCCTCCCTGAAAGACGAGAGCGCGGCGTCAGGTATGTAAAAATGCGGCTCCAGGGGCCATCCGAGCTTCTCCTTGGTGGCTTTCACCTCAGCGGCGCCGAGCGGCGCCCCGTGGACCTCGGAGGTGTCCTGCTTTCCGGGACTCCCGAAACCGATGTTCGTGCGGGAGATGATGAGCGAGGGGCGCGTCTTCTCGTCTTTCGCGGAGGCTATGGCGCATGCTATACCAGAGAGGTCGTTGCCCCCGACCTTCTGCACGTGCCAGCCCATCGCCTCGAACCTCTTGCCCACGTCCTCGGAGAAGGCGAGATCGGTCGTCCCCTCTATCGTTATCCTGTTGTCTGAATATAAAAATACTATCTTACCGAGCCCGAGGTGGCCGGCCAGAGACGCCGCCTCGTTGGAGACCCCCTCCATGAGGTCGCCGTCGCTCGTTATGGCGTAGACGTTGTAGTCGAAGAGCGGAAAACCCGGCCTGTTGTACCTCTCGGCGAGATACCTTTCGGCCATGGCCATGCCGACGCCGTTCGCGAAGCCCTGCCCCAAGGGGCCGGTCGTCGTCTCTATTCCCATCTTCAGGTCGTACTCAGGGTGGCCCGGCGTGTGCGAACCCCACTGCCTGAACCTCTTCAACTCGTCGAGCGGGAGGTTATAGCCCGTAAGGTGAAGTAGCGAATAGAGGAGCATCGAGCCGTGGCCGGCTGACAGCACGAACCTGTCGCGGTTATGCCACCCGGGGTCCTTCGGGTTGTGTTTAAGGAAGCGCTTCCATAGCACATAGGCCATCGGCGCGTCTCCCATCGGCATCCCGGGGTGCCCGGAGTTTGCCGCCTCCACGCCGTCGACGGCCAGGAACCTTATTGTATTGATGCAGAGCGTGTCTTTGTCCGTAAACTCGTTCATCAAAGGCTTTTCCATCCAGACCTCTACATAAAAAAGATTTTTTGGAGATTACTCAAAAAAAATAAAACGACGGATATGGCCTTTCCCGTGCGAGCCGTCCGCAGACGTAAAACCTTGCAACCCTTTTTAGAGCGCGGTATTCGCCCCGGCCTTCGCCGCGTTCTCCCGCATGGGGGCCTTGAACTCTTCGTTATTAGGGAATACCATGCCGCCGGTCATTATGATCTTGAAGGCGTCCTCTACCCTCATGCTGAGGGTTATGACGTCTTTTTCGCTGACCAGGATGAAGAACCCGGTCGTGGGGTTCGGGGTCGTCGGGATGAATACGCTTATCATCTCGTCCCCGACCTTTTCCTTTATCTCTCCCGAGGGCCTGGACGTGACGAAGCCGATCGAGTAGAGCCCGGCCCTCGGGAACTCGATGAGGACTACGCGCCTGAACCCCTGGTGCTCCTTTGTGAAGAAGGTCTCCATGAACTGCTTGGTCGCGTTGTAGACGATCCGGAGGACCGGGATCTTCAAGAGGACCTTCTCTCCGATGCCGAGGAGCCTCTTGCCGAAGAAGTTCGTGGCGATCACCCCGACAAGCAACACGAGGACGAGGGTGACGATGATACCGAGCCCGGGGACATGCACCGGGAGGAAGTTGTCGGGGTGGAACGAGGACGGCATGAGAAGAAAGACGCCGTCCATGAAACTCACGATGAGCGAGAGGACGTAGACGGTAATATAGAGCGGCACCACGACGAGGAGCCCGGCTATGAAATAAGCCCTCAGGCCCTTTTTCATATCGCAGTGCCTGCGAGGACCGAGCTTACCTTCCTTATCGAATTCTTGCCGTCGACGTAGATGAGCGCCGGCGCGTGCCGGAGGGCCTCCCTGTCCTCGTAGACCGAGTAGGACGCGATAATAACGAGGTCGCCCTTTCTGGCGAGATGCGCGGCGGCCCCGTTTACGGATATAGTCCCGCTCCCGCGCTCGGCCTTTATCGCGTAGGTCGTGAGGCGGTTCCCGTTACTGATGTCGTATATCTGGACCTGCTCGAATTCAAATATGCCGGCGGCCTCCATGAGGGATTCGTCTATCGCGACAGACCCCTCGTAGTCTATATTAGCGTCAGTGACCGTCGCCCTGTGTATCTTGCTCTTTAACATCACGCGTTGCATGGCGTTCGTATATCCTCCCGGTTATGCTCGGAACCTTATTGAGACCAGAGTGTTGTCTATGAGCCGCGCCCTGCCGATACTTACGGCGAGCGCTACGAGCGCCTCATCTTCTATTTTGTCGAGGTCCTCAAGCGATTCCTTATCGCAGACCCTTAGATACTCTATCACGGCTCCATGCTCTTTCTCTATGATTTTTTTCATTATCTCAATTAAATCAGTGGCTTGCCGTATTCCAGAGGCCGCCCCCTTGGACGCGGCCTCTAATGCCGCAGGGATGCACCTCGCGGCCATTCTTTCGGGCTCCGACAAGTACGCATTCCGGGAGCTCATGGCGAGCCCGTCGCTCTCCCTTACAGTCTCTACCCCGACGATTTCAACGCCGAGGTTTAAGTCCCTCGTCATCCTCTCTATTATCTTCAACTGCTGAAAGTCCTTTTTGCCGAATACCGCGACGTCGGGCAGGACCATGTTAAAGAGCTTGAGCACTACCGTCGCAACACCCCGGAAGTGGCCGGGCCTCGTCTCGCCGCAGAGGTGTTTCGAGAGGACCGCTACCTCAACGAACGTCTCAAACCCCTCTGGGTAGACGTCGTCGACGCCGGGCGTGAATACGGCGTCTACCCCCTCTTCCCCTGCCATTTTCAAGTCCCTCTCCATGTCCCTCGGATAGGAGGAGAGGTCCTCTTTGGGGCCGAACTGGGCCGGGTTTACGAATATGCTTAGCACAAGAAAGCCGTCTTTGCCCGCGGCCTTTCGTCCGGCCTTGATGAGCGCCCTGTGGCCGTCGTGGAGGAACCCCATAGTCGGGACAAAGACGACCTTTTGCCCTTCGGCCTTCGCGGCCTTCGAACGCGCCTGCATGATGGAGACTTCTTTTATTATGTCCATGTCCTCGCCGGACGGGCAATTCCGAAATTAATGTATGTTGAGCAATTTGTTATTGGGAAGCTCCGGATTTTCTTTGCCGGCTTGACCTTAATAAGTGTGCTCTTTCGAAGGAAACTCCCCTTCCTCGACGTCCTTTATGAACTCCCCGATTGCGAGCGAAATTATCCTGTTGAGGTCCGCGTACTTTTTGACGAACCTCGGGGTCTTGTTGCCTGCCATAAGGCCGAGCATGTCGTTTACGACGAGGACCTGCCCGTCGCAATCCGGGCCCGCGCCTATGCCGATAGTCGGGATGGAGAGAGACGCGGTTATCTCCTTTGCGAGAGAGGCGGGTATGCCTTCAAGGACTATCGCGAAGGCCCCTGCCTCTTCGACGGCGCGCGCATCCTCCATCAATGCCTCGGCGTCCGTCTTGGATTTACCCTGCACCCTGTACCCGCCCATCCTGTGTATCGACTGAGGGGTAAGGCCGATGTGCCCCATTACAGGGACGTCGATATCGGTTATCGCCCTTATGGTATCGGCTATCTTCGTGCCGCCTTCGAGCTTGACCGCCTCTGCCCCGCCTTCTTTAACGAGCCTGCATGCGTTCCTTTTAGCCTCTTTCCTGCTCACCTGGTATGAGGCAAAGGGCATGTCCGCGACGACAAGGGCCGAGGCCCTCCCCCTCGCGACCGCCCGGCAATGGTATGTCATCTCATCGAGCGTAACCGGCAAAGTCGTCTCGTATCCGGCCTCGACCATGCCGCAGGAATCGCCGACGAGCAATACCGGTATCCCCGCCTCGTCGAGTACCCTCGCGGTCTGGAAGTCGTATGCGGTAAGGACTGGTATCTTTCTCCCTTCCGCCTTCATCTTGAGGATTTCGGGTACGGTTATCTTCCTCATGCGCCTCTCCACAGATATTGAAAAAGTCCATCCACGGCTTTTTCAACTACGGTCTGGCCGAAGCGAATTCGGCCAAACCTCACAAAGTATTGCCCTGGCAGGGTGTTTTTCAACACCCTGCCAACTAAAAGACCTTCCGCGAAAGCCCCGGAAGGTCCATGTATCAGAAAACCGCCATATGGCCGAAGGCCCGGTATAACATTATAGACTAAAAAAGCCCTTTATACAACGGGATTAAAGGCTTTTCAGTTGCCTGGAGGAGAGCGGGATGTAGTGTTGTGACCCGCCCTTCATGGTCTTTATCTCTTTTACGAGGTTGGTGAGGTCCTCGGGGGTATTTACGAAGTCTATCTCTGTCGTGTTGACGACGAGGAGCGGCGTGTCGGTGTAATAGAAGAAGTACCTGTTGTACGCGTCGATGAGCTTCTCAAGGTACCCCTCTTTTATCCCCTGCTCGTAATCGAGGTTTCTCCTGCCGATCCTCTCAAGGAGGATGTCTGTCGAGGCCTGGAGGTATATGACGAGGTCGGGTTTCGGTATGCGGGTGTCCAGCAGCCTGTATACCTGCTCGTAGAGGCTCAGTTCGTTCTCATCGAGGTTCAGGTAAGCGAATATCCTGTCCTTGGCGAAGAGGTAGTCTGAGATGACCGTCGAGCTGAAGAGCTCCTGCTGGGTCATCTCCTTCTGTTGCTGGTACCTGCTTATGAGAAAAAAGAGCTGTGTCTGAAAGGCGTACTTCTTTATGTCGCCGTAGAACTTCGGCAGGAACGGGTTGGCGTCGACCTCCTCAATGAGGGTCCTGCCGCCCAGTTCCTTGGCAAGTAGCTCCGCGAGGCTCGATTTGCCGACCCCTATCGGGCCTTCTATCGCGATATATCTCGATTTTTCCATTTATATTATGGGGGATGCGCCTAAAGGAGGATTACACCAAGTTATCCCAGGCAGGTGGAAAAGTCAAGGGCGTATAAGGCTCTTTTACGCGTAAAAAGGATGTTTTCAAGGAATGTCTCCACTCTGAGCGGTGAGCGCAAAAAACGCGCGGGTAAGCGCGGCGAATTCATCGATTGATAGCGTCTCCCCCCTCCTCCCGGGGTCGATCCCCGCGTGAAAAAGCGCTTCAGAGACGATCGCCTTTTCATATCCGAGGAAAACGAGCGAATTTAAAAGCGTCTTCCTCCGCGTGCCGAAAGAAGCCCTGACGACGGCCTTGAAAAGCCGCTCATCGACAATATCCACCTTCGGTTCATCGAGCACCTTAAACACGACGACGCTGGACGTGACCTTCGGCGGCGGCGTGAAGAGGTGCGCCGGGATGTTGAAGGCGATCTTTACGTCCGTAAACGCCTGCGCGTAGACCGAAAGCGTCCCATACTCCTTTGTGGAGGGATGGGCTACTATCCTCTCGGCTACCTCTTTCTGGAACATGAGGACGAGGACTGAGAAGGCCGCCCTTTCCTCAAGGAACTTGGCGAGTAGCGGGCCGGAGATGTTGTACGGGAGGTTAGATACGGCCTTGAGCCTTGTACCGATTCCGCCGGAGAACTCCGCAAAAGACACTTTGAGGGCGTCTCCGGTCACGAGACGGAGCTTATCCGTAGTAAAAACGCCCTTAAGATAACCGGACAAGCCCCTGTCAGCCTCGATCGCCACGACAGTCGCCCCGGTCTCCAATAACGCGCCGGTGAGCGCGCCCCTGCCCGGCCCGATTTCAAGTACGGTATCGTTCTCATTTACCGCGCCGGCCGAAACGATCTTCCGGATGATGTTCTTGTCTTTCAGGAAGTGCTGTCCGAGACGCTTCTTCGGGAAATGGAGCCTCGGAGCGCGGACCTCGTCTTCTTTCTTCCCGCGCCTGCCGTTTCCTTCGCTGTACATCTTAGAACCCCTCCCATGTGGGGAGCGCATTCATGTCGATCGACCCGATAACCCCTTTTTTCAACTGATGATACCCGAGCGCGGCTACGACCGCGCCGTTGTCCGAGCAGTACTCGGGGGGCGGGATGAAGAGCCTTGCGCCGACGGACGCGGCCATTACAGCGGCCTTTGCCCTGAGCCGCGAATTGCAGGCGACCCCGCCGGAGATGATAAGGTCGTTTGCGCCGGTCTTTTCAAGCGCCCAGCGGGCCTTTGTGACGAGCGCGTCGATCGCCGCCTCCTGAAAGCTGGCGGCGAGGTCGGGGACTGATTCCGGCCCGAGCGCGCCCTTCGACCTTACGAAGTTAAGGACTGCGGTCTTAAGGCCGCTGAAGCTGAAATCGAGCGACCCTTTCGAGATAAGCGGGCGCGTGAATCGGTGAGAGTCCGCGTTGCCGTCTCGCGCGACCCTGTCTATCGCCGCCCCGCCCGGGTATCCGAGACCGATGAGCTTCGCTACCTTGTCAAAGGCCTCGCCTGCCGCGTCATCGAGCGTCGTGCCTATTATCTCGTACTCGGTATGGTCTTTAAGGAGGAGTAGCGTCGTGTGCCCGCCGGAGACTATCAGGGCTATGGCGGGAAAACCGGGGGCCTCTTTATCCTCGTTGCGCCCCTTGAGGAACGCGGCGAACGGGTGCGCCTCTATGTGGTTCACGCCGGTGAAGGGAATCCTGGCCGCGTATGAGACGGCCTTAGCGAAGGTGAGGCCGATAAGAAGGGAGCCTACGAGCCCCGGCCCCTGCGTCACGGCTATGCCGCCGATGTCTTTAAGCGCCACACCGGCAGAAGCAAGCGCCTCTTCTACGACCGGAATGACGGACTCGATGTGGCTCCGCGAGGCGAGCTCTGGGACGACGCCGCCGTATTTGGCGTGGATGAAGTCCTGGGAGGAGACTACGGATGAGAGGACGATCGACCCGTCCTCCACCACAGCCGCGCCTGTATCATCGCACGAGGATTCTATGCCGAGTATGAGCATGTGAAAGAATTTGTGCCCTTGCGGTAAAGTAAAGGCTGCCGCTAAAAATTAGGAATTTTTTCTGAGGTCAAGGAAGGGCGGAAATAAAAAGCGGAGCATATATGAAAATATGTGAGCATTTTTATTTTCGTCCTGACGCAGTCCTTGCCGGACGGGCAAATTCGTATCAAACGGCTGAAGGTCTGATTTACCCCAAAGGCTCTTGAGACTTTGGCCCTGCGCCGAGCAGTCAGGAAAAATAACAATTTTTAGTAAAGGGTTACTCCCTCGCTATCGCCCTTATGGCCCTGAGGAACTCCTCTACGTCGCTATCGGCGGTAAAGTACCCCGGGCTCACCCTTACCGCGCCGTCCGGGTGGGTCCCTGCCTCCCTGTGCGCCTCTGGGGCGCAGTGCGCGCCTGTCCTGACCATTATCGCGTGATTATCGTCGAGCGCAATACCTACCTCGGCGGGCTTCCTGCCTTCGATATTAAACGCCACTAGCGCGGCCCTTTTTGAGGCCTCAGGGGTCCCTATCAACCTTACTTTTTTAATGGATTTTAGCCCCTCGATTATCCCGGCTACGAGCGTTTCCTCCCTCTCCCTCACCTTCGCCACGTCTTCCTTCAGGAGAAACTCTATCCCGGCGGCCAGGCCTCCTATGCCAGGGGTGTTCATGGTGCCGGATTCGAGCCTCTCGGGCATCTCGAGATCGACTTCAAGCTCTCCGGTCCCGCCGTTTATGAGCGGCTCGGGCTCGATACCCTCCCTGACGTACAAAAACCCCGTGCCCTGTGGGCCGAAGAGGGCCTTGTGCCCGGTAGCCGCGAGTATGTCGATATTCATCGCCGGCGCGTCTATGGGGAGCGCGCCGACGGTCTGCGCCCCGTCGACCATGAAGATGACGCCTTTTTGTCTGCAGAGCACCCCGATGGCTTCGATATCCTGGAGCGCGCCGAAGACGTTCGAGGCGTGGGAGAGGCAGACGACCCGCGTTTCCTTTGTTATCGCGGAGGCTATCGCGTCCGCTCCGACGAAGCCGTCATTATCAGGCCTCACCTTCGTCACCTTTACGCCGTCTTTCGAAAGCCTCCCGAGCGTCTTTACGACCGCGTTGTGCTCGAAGGACGTCGTGACCACGTGGTCGCCGGGCCTGAGCAGCCCCTTAAGGGCTATGTTTATCGCCTCTGTCGCGTTCTTTGTGAAAGCGACCCTTGATGAGTCCGGGACATTAATGAGTTTAGAGGCCGCCTCCCTCGCGGCAAAGACGACCCTGCTCGCCTCTATCGCCATCCTGTGGGACGCGCGCCCCGGATTGCCGCTGATCTTCCTGAGTATATGGTCGATCCTCCTGTAAACGGTTTCGGGTTTGGGGTAGGACGTGGCCGCGTTGTCGAGATATATCATCTTTCCTGTTCCTTCACGATATTTCCAAAAGGCTGATCATACCACCTTTCTGCGGGGAGGTCATCTGAATCTTCGGACAGATGACGCCCGCGCTTATCCCCTTCTATTTCAGGAGCACGACCCCGCCGACGACAAGGCCGATGCCGACGAGCTTCTGGACGGTAAAGCTCTCCCCCAGGAACACGACCGACACGACGAGCGCGACAAGCGGGTATGTGGCGGCCACAGGCACGGCGACCGACGCCTCGCCGTACTTCAACGCCGAATAGAAGGCGAGCTGTCCGAGGAGCCCTGCTATGAGCCCTCCGGCGGCCACAAGGAGCGCGCTCTTCAGATCGACTGTCGCGATGGACGCGGTCCTGCCCATGACCGCGAGCCCGACGAAGGCGATTACGGCTACGGGTATGGACCTTATCACCACCCCGAGGTAAGGGTCGATCTTGCCGTCGAGGCCGAGCTTTTCAAAGGCCGGCGCAAAACCCCAGATGAGGGCGGTAAGCGCCGCGAACATGAATGATTTGGACATAAGGCTTACCTCCGGAAGGGACTGACCATATTTTAGCTTATATGGCGGAGGGGTAAAAGGGAATTCAGGGCAGGGATTATGTCCCCCGCTTTTCTAAAAAGGGGGATGAAAACAAAAAAAGGGCGGGGCTTGCGGGCCCCGCCCTTTTTAAATTACGGCTTAGTGCGTGATCGAGTCCGCTGTTACCTTCCTGTCGTGCATCGGCTGTATCGGCCTGTTGTTCTTGTGCATTATCTTCTGTATCGCCGCTATCTGGTTCTTCGACATCTGGATGGGCGTCTTAAGGACGTTCCAGTTGACGTTCTCGGAGCACGGCGGGGTCGTCAGAGACCCTGAGTACCTGTAGAAGGACTTGGTTACCGGCAGTAACTGCGTTGCGTCGATTGCGACCTTCACGTCCTTCTTCTCATCGGCCTTCTTCGGGAGGTTCGACCAGATGGCCTTGAAGGCCGGGTTCTCCTTGCCTTCCTCTATGAGGACGCCGACGACCGCGAGCTCGCCCTTGTCGTTCTTGTGCACCAGGTGGATCTCATTGCCGAAAAACTTCCCGTTCAATGTGTGCTCGCTCGGGGTGTGGAAGTGGAACTGTATGAGGTTATACTGGACCCCGCCTATGGTTATGGAACTGCCGGAGTCGTAGTTTACCTGGACGGTGTGGCCGTTATTGAGGATGTGCAGCTCGGACGTCTTGTATTTGAACTCTATGTCCGCAAGGTCCGCGCTCTCGGTTGTCGCGATGTTTATCGGGGACTGCTGTTTACCCTCGGAGCAGGCCGCGTAGTCCTTCGACATCGTGCCCCAGTGCTCGGGGCCGCCCTCGCCCTCGTACCCCCAATGGGCGTGTCCGCTCTCGGAGGCGTTGGCGTAAGGGTATGCGCAGAGTCCTATTCCGACTGCAAAGGCCAGGGTCAAAAACCTCTTTCCTAACTTCATCTTTGATGCTCCTTTCCTCGCCTCAAGGCGCGGTTTTTTTTGTGCGCTCGCGCGCGTTACTTCCAGAAGATCATCCTTAAAGACACGATAAAGAGGGCGCCGCCGAAGACCTTCTTCAGGACCCCGGTCGGAATGGCCGTGGCGGTCTTCGCCCCTATGAGCCCTCCCACGAAAAACCCGATACAGAGGAACCCCGCCACTTTCAGGTCGGCGTTGCCCGCCTTATAATACGTCCACGCCGCAAGGAGCCCTATGGGCGGGACCATCATCGCGAGCGTCGTGCCCTGCGCCTGGTGCTGGCTCAACCCGAAGATGAGGACGAGCGCCGGTACGACGACAATGCCTCCGCCTATGCCGACAAGCCCGCTAAGCGCCCCGGCGAGGACCCCGAGAATGATAAGTGAGATTATATCCATAAATGAGTCTTTTCAAGTAAAAAATTTATACCATGCCTTAAATCTTGAATACAAGCCTGACGAGCGACTGTAATATCAGGAAGCCTATGTCCTTGGCGACCTCCTTTGTCTCAACAGACCCCTCCTCAATCGCGGAGGAGAGCTCAAGCTCTTTTAACGTAGACGTAGGGGCTATCGTCGCGGTGTCGAGCTCTTTCTGGAGGTTTCTTAAAACATTCAGCTCTCCCTGTGTCCTGGTAGCGCCGGCGGTATTGCCGAATGAGCTCTCCTTGTGATTGGCGTATCTGGTCAGCTCCCCGCGGTTCAACCAAAGCCCGCTGCATTTTTCACACCTCTCTATGAGGGCGTCTTTGGGGAGCATCGGGTCCTTGAAAAGGATGAGCGTCTCGTCGCACCTCGGGCACCTCTCGGTCCCCTTCCGGAGCGTATTATCTGCAAGCAGGCTCTTTACGTCCACCGTGTCGAGAGACTTTAAAGACGCGCCCTTGACGAAGTACAGCTCCCACCTGTCGAACCAGACGCCGCCGCAGACGGCGCACTGGTCCAGCAGTATGACCCTCCCGTAGGTAGCCTCGGCGTAGACTTCATTCAGCGCGCCCCCGCACTCCGGACACTTGATCGCGTCTTTTTTCGCTTCCGCCATCGGCTACCCTTCAGACCTTCTTCGCGTCGTTCTTTTCGAACTGATAGCCCATTTTTTTGAGCCTCGCGACCCTCTCGTGCATCGGCGGGTGCGTTGAGAATACGTCGGCTACAAGCCCGGACTTTTCATCGAGCTGTCTTTTCAGGGGGTCGCTTATGAAAAGATGCGCCGTGCCCCTCCTCGCGCTCCTCAATGGAGAGGTCGCCCCGGCTATTTTTTCAAGGGCCGAGGCGAGCGCGAGCGGGTTTCTCGTGAACTCGGCGGAGCTCACGTCCGCCTGGTACTCCCTGTTACGGGATACCGCCATCGCTATGATACGGGATATGATCGGAGATAAGAGGACGAAGAGCGCGATGACGAGGAGCGCGACAGGGTGAATGCCTCCCTTGTCCCTCACCGATCTCCGGGGCCGGACCCCGCCGTAGCGCCAGGTCCGCACCGCCCAATCAGAGAGTATCGAGACCGTGCCGACGAGGACGGTGACGACCGTCATGGTGAGTATATCGGACGACTTTATATGCCCCATTTCGTGCGCGATGACCGCCTGGAGCTCCTCCCTGTTCATGGTGTCGATGAGCCCCTGCGTCACGCCTACAACGGCGTTTTCAGGCCCCCTGCCTGTCGCAAAGGCGTTAGGGGCCGGGTCGTTTATAATATAGACCTTGGGCATGGGCAGGCCTGAGGCGAGCGCCATCTCCGTGACCACATTATACAGCCTCTTGTGCGAGGGGTCTTCAAAGACCGGCGGAGAGGCCCCGAGCGAGCGGAGCACGATTGAAGAGCCGTAGAAGTAGGAGATAAAACCGTTGAGGGAGGCGAAGGACGCGGCGAATACCGTTGCTACGGGTATCCTCGTAAGGCTTATCTCGCCGTAGGTGTATATGTCGACAGAGACCCCGACGAGGACGACAAAGACGAAAAAACCCAGCATGAGGAGGACGGTTATCCTCTTGTTTTTGACACGCTGGGAAAGGATGTCGGTCATAAAGGCCTCTCTAACCTTATCAGGCCTTTATTTAAGATTAAGGTCCACCGTGGGGGCCTCGCGCTCCGTTGGACCGGCCTGGAAGTAGTCGGCCTTCTTGAAACCGAATGTAGAGGCGATAATGAGCGTGGGGAAGACGGACTGTTTCGTGTTGAACTGGGCGACGATGTCGTTATAGAACTGGCGCGCGAAACCTATGCGGTTCTCGGTGGATGTGAGCTCTTCCTGCAGTTGAAGCACGTTATTGTTGGACTTAAGGTCCGGGTAGCTCTCGACGAGCGCAAAGAGCCTGCCGAGCGCCTCTGTGAGCATGTTCTCCGCCGCGCCCTTGGCCGAGACAGACCCGGCGCCCATCGCCTTGGCACGGGCCTCTATGACCTTGCCGAGCGTGTCGCGCTCGAACGCCATCGCGCCCTTGACCGTGTTTACGAGGTTCGGGATGAGGTCGTAGCGCCTCTTTAACTGGACGTCAATCTGTTTCCAGGCGTTCTCGACCTGGTTTTTCAGCGTCACCAGGCCGTTGTAGGCGAGTATTACCCAGAGGATGATGAGCCCTATTATGCCGAGGACTATAATCGTACCGTACATCCGCCCTCCTTGCGCTTTAAGGATTAAGCGCCGTGGTTATGATACGACACGGCCTAGTCGCAGTGCATCTGTCTTGTGCGCCGCCTCCGGCCTTTACTTGTCAGGCTTCCTGAAGAAGAGGTCGTGGAGCGTGTAGACCTCATTTACCGCATACTCCTTATTCCCCGAGGGGAGCTCTATCTTCACCTCGTCGCCGACGGCCTTATTAAGGAGCGCCCTGCCTATGGGCGAGCTGACCGATATCTTACCGTTCCTGGGGTCGACCTCCTCGGGGGTAACGAGCTCGAAAACGACCTCCTCGCCGGTGCCCTGGTCCTCGAGATGGATCCGGGAGCCGAAGCCGACGGCGTCCCTGGGGATATTCTCCAACTTCAGCGAGGAAAGGGTGTTTATACGGGTCGTCAGGTGAGCGCACCGCGCCTGGAGGAACGACTGCCTGTGCTTTGCCGCCTCGTACTCGGCGTTCTCCCGCAGGTCTCCGTGGGCCGCGGCCTTTTGCAGCTCCTTGGGCACATCGACCCTCAGCTCCCTTTCGACCTTCTGGAGCTCGTCCTTGAGCTGTTTTATTATAGGAAGCTCGAGTATCATTAATCTCCTTGGATACGGCAAAAGCCGGAAAATTAAATCAGTTCAAGACCGGCGACGCACTCTATATGGTATGTCTGGGGGAACATGTCGACAAAGGAAGCCCTCTTGACCCTGTATCCGCATGCGTTCAGCGTGGATAAGTCCCGCGCGAGAGTAGGGGGACTGCAGGAGACATAGACGACCCTTTCAGGCCTCGCGTCCGAGATCATCCTTACGACGTCGTCCCCTCCGCCCCTCGGCGGGTCTAATACTAACACACAAGGTCTTGTCTTTTCAAGGTTTTTAATCTCCTGTTTAAGCCAGGCAACTGCCTCCGCGGCATGGAAAGACGCGCCCTTTGTCCCGTTTATCCTCGCGTTTTCCTCGGCGAATTCCACCGCCTCAACGCTCGACTCCACCCCGATAGCCGACCTTGCCCTCCTGGATAACGGCAGGGTGAAGTTGCCGACGCCTGAAAAGAGGTCTACCACCGTCTCCGTGCCTGAAAGTCCGGCGTACTCGATCACCTTCTGGACAAGCTGTTCGTTTTGAGTCAGGTTCACCTGCGAAAAGAGGCCGATGGACGCTTTGAGCGTGAGACCCTGTACGCCGTACGAGAGGACGGTGTCACCCTCGGCGTAAATTCTCTCGCCCCTCCCTTTTCTTTCGGTGGAGAGCCGGACTTCGAAGCCCTTAAGCCCCTCCACGCCTGAGAGGCATTTATGCCAGTCGATCTTCCTGTCTTCATAGACATAAAAAGAGGCCGCGGCCCTGTTGTCTATCGTGCTTCCGACGACCTCGACGGCATATATCCCGTGTTTTTTTCCGGAGAGCGCGCCTTTTATCCCTTTGAAGGCCCTGTTGACCACGGGGTCGACTATGGGGCAATCATCTATGTCGATTACGCTGTGGCTCTTCCCGCCGAAGAAGCCCCAGGCCCACTTATCGACATGAAAGGACGCCCTCCCGCGGTAGTTCCAGGGGTTTGCGGCCTTAATCGGCGAAGAGAACTCCACCCCCTCGACCTTCCCTATCCTTTGGGTCTTAGGAAGCAAACGACATTGAGAAATGTGGTAAGCTTCCGAAATGCTGAAGAAAAATAGGTATTACAGCCGTTCAAAAATCGCAGAGGCTAAATTCAGGGCTGTTGTACGTTGTTTTGCCCTTGATCTTACTG
>JACREU010000071.1 GCA_016212705.1 Deltaproteobacteria bacterium | reverse complement strand
GTGGGAGAGGCGGAGGGTGAGGGGAGATTTTGATTTTCATTTTGTTTTTACAAACACGCCGGCGCATGGCGGAGAGCGCCTAAGGGAGATTGATGCGAGCGAGCCGGGGAAGATTTACGCTTGCGCTAGGCTCGCAAACAACTTGGAAGTGAAAGCCGTGGAGGGGGAGGAAGGAAGCGCTCGGAGCCCATGCGAATAAGCGCTCGGAGCGCGCAAAATTGTTTTAGGTAAAAGCGTCTTCTCCCCTCCTTACCAAGGAGGGGCAAGGGGAGGTCGTCGTGCTTTAAAACCACCCCACCCTGCCTCCCCTTGTAAAGGGGAGGGGATTTACTCCTGCGCAAAAAGGCCCTTTGTGAAAATATGTTGATAGCCCAAGACAACAAAGGCCCCTTTCGGGGCCTTTGTTAAAGAAACTATTTTTTAGCCTTTACCTTCTTCTCCACTATCTCAAAGACCGCCCTTATATCCTTCTTCTGCGACTCAAAGAGCGACGGGACCTTTCTGCCCTTCGCGGGCTTCTCCTTGCACTTGCAGGATTTTCTCAAGGGCGTGTCGATGAAGAGCCTGCCCCTGTGCCAGGTGATGGGGAAGACCCGGCATATCGTCGGGATTATCCTCTTGGGGGCCTTTTTAGTCGCCCAGAGATAGAAGAGCGAACAGCCCCTTTTCCCCTTGAGGCGGAAGGCGCAGGTCCTGTCTTTTTTCCTTACCGCCGTTTCCATGTACGCGCCGCCGAGGTAGTCGTCGTCCTCTTTTAATGCCGTCTTGAAGCACTCCTCGACCTTCGCGCCCACGAGCGGCTCGATCAGGTCCCTGTGCCTGTTTATGAGCTTGATCGCGGTAAGGTCCACGTCACAGCCGTACTCGCAACACTCGTCCGCGCAGGAGGACCCGTAACACCCCTCGTCGTAAAGCCCGGTCTGCGTCATCACCTTAGGGTCTATTTGCGTTATCTTTATCTTCTTCATACTGGGGAATGCCTCCGGCTGGAAATTTTCAAAGACCGGATTATATACGATTTGGATTTGTTTGAACAGGGAATTTGAAATATTCGGAAGGGAAGGGGGAATATCCGAACTTCAGGTTTGATCCGGGGCCGGTCAAGCACCCGGCGTGAATATCAGGGCCGTCCGTGCGTCCTGGCCTCGACCTTGATGTTGTTTACGACCTCGTTAACGCCCCATACATACCATGCGTCGTCCTCGGCGGCCTCTTTCTCTATCTCCGAGCGGGCGATGCCGGTAAGCGTCACTACCCAGTTGCTCGCCGTCGTCCGAATGGAGCCCGCGTCCACGAGCCTGTCCTTTTCCAGCACTATCATCAAGGCGTCGACGACCTCGTCGTCGGAGTCCTCCTCGGGCGGGACGACCTCTATCGAGTTTATGACGTCGGCGGAACCGGGCACCCACCAGGCGAGCACCCCGGCGAGCCGCTTGTGGGTCAGTGATGAGACCTCTCCCTCGAGGTCGACAACACCGTCGCTTACCTCGACCTTGATGCCGCAGGGCCTAAGCGTCGGCTCCTCATCGAGTGCGTCAAGCATGTGCTTCATTATCTCGGCGTCCGACATGGCCGCGGCGGGCCTTACCTTCAGCCTGTCTATGACGCCTTCCGAACCAGCGAGGACCATTGCCTTAAGGAGAGCCCGTTTCTTCTGGGAGACGCGCTCGACGGTCCCTTCGATAAGGAGGCTTAAAGACTCCATGCCGCAGTGGATCGGGTTCTTACGGGGGTCTATGTGGAGCTCGTCCGTAAGCGCGGCCTTTAACTCCTTTACCGGGTCAAGTATTTTCATGGCGCTCCGCTCTGTTTGTGTCGATTTTGCGGCGTGTTTTGAATCTTAGTCCATTGAAGACCGCATTTTGAGTATATCAGGGGAGCCGCCATTTAACAAGCCGTGTTGGGTGAATAACGCGCCTGGGGCTTATCGTGAAAATCCCCTGAAAATCAGGGAAAAACCGCTCTGTACTGGTTCAATTATCGCTTGCAATCGTTTTTTTTGTGTGCTAAATTGTATTTATTAACAGCCTCTCATGTTTCCTGCAAGTGGGCATTTAGCCCACTTTTTTGTTTGAGCCCCGGAAAATTCGAAAGGCTTTCGAGCGGAGGCTTGAACTTCGGGAGAGGCGTGCCACTTGAAAATAATGACGACAGGGATAGAAGAAAAGGTCAGGGCCCTCGCCGAACCTCTGCTTGCTGACAAGGGGATGGCGCTCGTCGACCTCGTCTTCGTAACGGAGCACGGCAGGCACGTGCTCCGTATCTTCATAGACAAGCCCGGCGGCGTAACAGTCGATGATTGCGGGGACTTCAGCAAGGAGTTTTCCACCATACTCGACGTAGACGACCCTATCCCCCAGAGATATATGCTTGAGGTCTCGTCTCCCGGCCTCGACAGGCCGCTCGTAAAGGAGGCGGACTTCAAAAGGTTCGCCGGGAAAAAGGCGAAGATAAAGGCAAAAGAGGCGATAGAGGGGAGACGCAATTTCAAGGCCGTAATAGACGGAGTCGTTGAAGGCAAGGTCTTTGTCACCGACTTCGACGGAAAGAAATTCGAGATAGCGCTTTCCAATATCGAGAGGGCCCGGCTTGAGATAGAGTTCTGAGACGGAAACCGGTTCGGCCATATAAGCTTGCGAATATCCTGCCGCATGGCGGGTTTAAAATTAAAGAATAAGAGATTTTGGAGGTTTTTTTAAATGTCATTAAATCTTACCCACATAATCGACCAGGTCGGCAAGGACAAGGGGATAGACAAGGCGATACTCATCGACGCCCTTGAGTCCGCCATGTTGAAGGCCGCCGAAAAGAGGTTCGGACAGAACAAGGTAATAGAGGCCCACTACCAGGAAGAGGCCGGGGAGATAGAGCTTTTCCTCTTCAAGACCGTCGTCGAGGAGGCCCAGGACCCCGACACCGAGATATCTTTGGAGGAAGCGAAGGAGCTCGACCCGGAGGTCGCGCTCGGGGACAGCCTCGGCGTAAAGTTAAACCAGAAGGAGTTCGGCAGGATCGACGCCCAGACCGCCAAACAGATAATCATACAGAAGGTCAGGGAGGCCGAGCGCAATATAGTATTCAGCGAGTACAGCTCGAAAAAGGGCGAGATAATAACCGGCATAGTACAGAGGTTTGAGAAGGGCGACATCATCGTGGACCTCGGCAGGGCCGAGGCCGTGCTCCCCAAGAAGGAGCAGGTGAGAAGAGAGGGATACAGGCAGGGCGAGCGCTTAAGGGGCATAGTCCTCGACGTAAAGGCCGAGGCCAAGGGGCCGCAAGTCGTCATGTCCCGCACCCACCCGGGGTTCCTCATAAAGCTCTTCCAGATGGAAGTCCCCGAGGTATACGAGGGGATAGTCGAGATAAAGGGCGCGGCGAGGGAGCCCGGCGACAGGGCGAAGATCGCGGTCGTCTCCCACAATAACGACGTCGACCCGGTAGGCGCTTGCGTCGGGGTAAAGGGCTCCAGGGTCCAGGCCGTCGTTCAGGAGCTTAAGGGCGAAAAGATCGATATCGTCCACTGGTCGGACGACTCGGCCATATTCGTAAAGAACACGCTCTCGCCGGCCCAGATAGCGCGGGTCATAATGGACGAGTCCGAGCACGCGATGGAGGTCATCGTCCCCGACGACCAGCTCTCGCTCGCCATAGGGAAGAAGGGGCAGAACGTAAGGCTCGCGGCCAAACTCACGGGCTGGAAGATAGACATAAGGACTGAAACTGACACCAAGGGCGCGAAGGAAGCGTTTTCCCCGGAAGAGGCGCTCCGGAAAGAGGTCGAGGCCGCCGGCGCGAGGGAGGATCAGGAGAGGGCCGAGTCGGTCAAGGCCGTCGGCGATTTCCTGAACATCTCCCCAGAGGTCGCGCTCTCGCTCGTAAGGGGCGGGTACGATACCACGGCCAGGGTCTTGAGACTTAACCGGGAGGAGCTCCGCAAGGTCGAGGGGCTCAACGATGAATCCATCGAGCTCGTCCTTGATTCCATAAAGGAGCACACGGGCAGATAAGGGATGCCGGAGAGGACCTGTATCGGTTGCAGGGCCGTAAAGGACAAGGCAGGGCTCGCGAGGCTCGCCGTTGTCGACGGAGGGCTTGAGCTGGACGGCAAATGGAGGTTGCCCGGCAGGGGCGCCTACATATGCCGCGACGAACAGTGCGTAAGGGCCGCTTATAAAAGGAAGGATTGTTTCGCAAAGGCGCTTAAGCGCGCAGTAACCCTGCCGGAGGAAAAAGAGCTCCGGGAGCTTATCATAAAACAATAAAAGAACCATGACCTCGGAAGAGGGAAAAGGCAAAGGCTTATTAAAGCCTTTTTGGGGGTTTCGCCAGCATAATGACAAACGAAAAAGAGAAACAGACAAAGGACGTCGAGGAGAAAAGGATCAAGCCCTCCGTAATCAGGAGGAGGTCCGCTCCAAAACCCGCGGAGCCTGAGCCGGTGGCCGTAGCGGAGACGGCGGTCGCGGCCGCAGAGCAGAAGGTGGCCGCGGCAACGGAGACGGCCGTGGAGGCGACTGTTGCCCAGGCAACGCCTCTTCCCGCCAAGTCCGAAGTGAAGCTCCCTGAGCCTCCGTCAGCCGTCAAGGTAGCGGCGAAAGAGGAAAAGAAGGAAGATAAAAAGCCGATACGCGGGCGCGGCAGGACAAAGGCCGTCGACGAGAAGAAGGACGTTGCCAAGAGGGGGGCGCTCCGAAAAACGAGGGAGAAGACCCCCGCGGAGATATTGGAGGAGCTTAAGGTCGAGGAGACCGAGGAGATACCGGAGGCGGTAGCCCCTCTGGCCCAGGCCGAGGAAAAGACAGAGGCCGAGGCGACGGTAGAGGCTCAGGCCGTGGTTGTGGCGGCCCCTGTCGCGAAAAAAGAGGTCAAGGTCTTCACAAAACAGCCCGAGGTCAAGAGGTTCTTCGCCCCGAAGCGCCCGGCTGGAAGGAAAGACAAGTACCAGTCCAGGGACGCACAAAAGGCAAGGGCGCAGTCCTCGCAGGCGCGGCCCATGAAGCAGACCGAGATCACCGTGACAAAGGCGTCCAAGAGGGTTATAAGGATAGTCGACGCCATAAGCGTGGCCGACCTCTCGCAGAGGCTCGGCGTAAAGGCCGGCGAGATAATAAAGAAGCTCATGGGCTTAGGTATAATGGCGACGGTCAACCAGCTCATTGACATCGACGCGGTTACGTTGATCGCCCAGGAGTACGAGTACGAGGTCGAAAGCGGCGCGGTCCATGAAGAGACCCTCATGGAGCCCGGCGCGACAGAGACCGAGACCCCCACAAACCTGAAGCCGAGGGCCCCTGTCGTTACCGTCATGGGGCACGTCGACCACGGGAAGACGTCTCTCCTCGACGCGATAAGGCAGACGAACGTCGTGAGCGGCGAGGCCGGCGGCATCACTCAGCACATAGGCGCGTACCACGTCCATTTAGAGAAGGGCGACGTCACCTTCCTCGACACCCCGGGTCACGAGGCCTTTACGGCCATGAGGGCGCGCGGCGCCAAGGCGACCGACATAGTGATACTCGTCGTCGCGGCCGACGACGGCGTCATGCCTCAGACCATAGAAGCCATAAACCACGCCAGGGCCGCAAGCGTCCCCATAATAGTCGCGATAAACAAGATAGACCTCCCGCAGGCCGACCCGGCGCGGATAAAACAGGAGCTCACGCAGTACGGGCTCGTATCCGAGGAATGGGGCGGAGATACCATATTCATGGAGGTCTCGGCTAAAAAGAGGTTAAAGATAAAAGAGCTCCTCGAGATCATACTCCTCCAGTCCGAGGTGCTGGAACTCAAGGCCAGCACGGACGCCCCGGCGCGCGGCATCGTCGTTGAGGCGAAGCTGGACAAGGGCAGGGGGCCTGTATCCACGGTCCTCATACAGGACGGGACGCTGAAGGTCGGGGACGCGCTTGTAACCGGCGTCAGCTACGGCAGGATCCGCGCCATGATAAACGACTGGGGCGAAAGGGTCGAAGAGGCGGGCCCGTCCATGCCTATAGAGATACTCGGCCTTTCCGGCGTGCCGCAGGCAGGCGAGATATTTACCGTCGTTAAGGACGAGGCGACGGCGAGGCAGATCGCCTCTATAAGGCAGAGGAAGGCCCTTGAGAAGGACCGCCTCAAGACCGCGAAGGTAAGCCTCGCGGACCTCTATGACAAGATCAACAAGGGAGAGGTGAAGGAGCTGAACGTCGTCCTCAAGGCCGACGTCCAGGGGTCGATTGAGGCGGTGAAAGAGTCCCTCGGCAAGCTCTCGACCGACGCCATAAAGCTCAAGGTCATACACAGCGCGGTCGGAGGCATAAGCGAGGGCGATTGCATGCTGGCCTCCGCCTCAAACGCGATAGTCATCGGCTTCAACGTCCGTCCCGAGCCGAAGGCCCAGGCGCTCGCTGAGAAGGAAAACGTAGACCTGCGGCTCTACACGATCATCTACAACCTGGTCGATGAGATAAAGGCCGCGATGGAGGGCATGCTCGCCCCTGTCGTAAAGGAAGAGGCGCTCGGACGCGTACAGATAAGGGACGTCTTCCGCATCACGAAGGTCGGCATCGTCGCCGGTTGCTTCGTTACGGACGGCAAGGCCTTAAGGGGCGCGAAGGCGAGGCTCATAAGGGACAACGTCGTCATTTACGAGGGCAAGCTCTCGTCGCTTAAGAGGTTCAAGGACGACGTCAAGGAAGTCGCCGCGGGGTACGAGTGCGGCCTTACGATCGAAGGCTACAACGATATAAAGGTCGGCGACGTCGTGGAGCTCTACATCCTGAAAGAAGAGGCGGCGAAGCTCTAATAGGTCGCTCAAAAAGTCCATCTGCCTTGTTGCCTTCGGCGCTCCGTCCCGCGGCGTACAAAAGAGTGCGCCGCGTTCTTCGACGCCTCGACGCCTCGCATCTGGAGCTTTTTGAGTAGCCGGATTGTCGCATATGGTAATTGGGGTCTTGCGGATAACGGTGCTTATCCACGAGAGCAGGTCTCTGAAGGACAAGAGACAGGTTGTCAAAAGCATCGTGGAGAAGGTGAAGAACCGCTTCAACGTCTCCGTTGCGGAGGTCGACGGCGCGGACCTCTGGCAGAGGGCGGAGATAGGCGTCGCCGCGGTCTCCAACGACGGCGCGTTAGTCAACTCGGTCATGGACAAGGTACTCGACTTCGTCGATCGTCTCAACCTCGCGGAGGTTTCAGACCACGACATCGAGATAATCAACATTTAAGGCGCGAGGGCGCGAGGGGGCGGGGGGTGCGGCATAAATGCCGGAAGCTCCCTTGAAGATACTATGAGTTACAAGCGCTCCGACAGGGTCGCGGACGTAATCAAGGAAGAAGTAGCCTCGATGATCCTCCACGGCGATATAAAGGACCCGAGGATCGGGTTCGTCACCATAACCCGCGTTGAGCTCACCCCCGACTTGAAGGAGGCGAAGGTCTTCTTCAGCCAGATAGGCTCCGCCGAGGACAAGGCAAAGTCCAGGAACGGCCTCAATCACGCGAGCGGATATGTAAGGCGCGCGCTGGCCAAGAGGCTGGATTTGCGGCACATACCCAATGTCAGTTTCGTGTTCGACGATTCCCTCGAATACGCGGACCATATAGAGAAGGTCATAAAGGAGATGAAGGAGGGAGGCTCCAGCTAAGGGCCTCCTGGCGCTGGCAAGGTGCGGGGGAGGCGGGGCGGTGGCGGGTTGAACGGATAACCCCGCTTGTGTTTGCCCTCTTCGCCGCAGGGGCTCGGAACCCTTCATCGCTCGCGCCGTACTTCGAAAAACCCAAATGGACAAAAGATTTGACAAGGCGATAGAGGAGATACAGAAAGGAAAGAAGTTCCTTGTCGTCTCACATGTCAGCCCCGAGGGGGACGCGGTCGGGTCCCTGCTTGGCGTCGCGCTCGCGCTCCGCTCCATCGGAAAAGACGCGACGGCATACCTCGAAGACCCGGTGCCGGACCTCTTTAAATTCCTCCCCGGGGCGGAAACCGTCGTCCATTCGCTCGAAGGCGCGGGGCCGTTTGACGCGACCTTCGCGGTGGATTGCGGGCAGAGGGAGAGGCTCGGCAAGGGGTTCGTGAACCTAAAGGCGCCGGGCCGCGTCGTCAATATCGACCACCACGCCACGAACGACTGCTTCGGCGACGTGAATGTGATAGTCCCGGACGCCTCCGCGGCCGGAGAGCTCGTCTACGACCTCTGCAAGGCGGCGGATATCCCCATAAACAGGGACATCGCGGTAAACCTCTATGTCGCCATACATACGGATACCGGCTCTTTCAGGTACTCTTCCGCCACGTCCGAGGCCTTTATAAAGGCCGGGGAGCTCGTAAGGCTCGGCGCGGAGCCGTGGGACATATCCCGCAGGGTCTACGAGAACCACCCGGCGCGCAAGTACAAGCTCCTCGGCATGGTCCTGTCGACCCTCGACATAATCGATGCGGCAAACGGAGGGGCTGAAGGCAACCATAGTCCAAAGATAGCCACGCTCGTGGTCACAAAAGACATGTTCAGGCAGACAGGCGCGGAAAAAGACCAGGCCGACGGCTTCGTCAACTACGCGAGAGGCATTGAGGGCGTCGATGTAGGCGTCCTCTTTAGAGAAACAGGCCAAGAGGAATACAAGGTGTCGATGAGGTCCAAGGGGGACGTCGACGTCGCGGAGATATCCCAGGGATTCGGCGGGGGCGGCCACAGGAACGCCGCCGGGTTCACCATGAAGGGGTCTCTCGACTTTGTAAAAACCGAGGTCGTCGCCATCATCAAAGAGAGGATGCGCGCGGCCCTGAAGGTATGAACGGGGTCCTCGTCATCGATAAGCCGGCCTCCCTTACCTCGCACGACGTCGTCTCCAGGGTAAAAAGAAAGCTCGGGGCGAAGAAGGTGGGGCACCTCGGCACGCTCGACCCGATGGCTACGGGCGTCCTCGTGCTCGTCATCGACGGCGCGACGAAATGCGCGCGCCTCCTTGACGGCGGCAAAAAGGAGTACGAGGCAAGTCTTGTCCTCGGGGCCGAGACCGACACCTATGACTCTGAAGGTAAAGTCACCTCAAGGGCGGACGCCGCTTCCGTTACGGAGAGGGGCGTCATAGACGCGCTATCGAAGTTTGTGGGAAAGATCCGGCAGGTCCCTCCCATGTATTCGTCCGTGAAGAAGAACGGGGTCCCGCTCTACAAGTTGGCTCGAAAGGGCATAACGATCGAGAGGGCCCCGAAGGATATCGAGATATACTCGATCGTCGTGACGTCCATGGCCATCCCGGAGGTCTCCTTCAGCGTCGTCTGCTCAAGGGGGACATACGTAAGGACGCTCTGCCACGACCTTGGAAAGGCCCTCGGGTGCGGCGCCCACATGACCAGGCTCCGCAGGACCGCCTCAGGCCCCTGCGGCATCGAAGGCGCGGCGGAGATGGATGACGATAAAGATGCCCTTATAAAGCGGATCATCCCCATTGAAGAGGCCTTGAGGATCTCCGGGACCTCGACGGAAGTCTCAGAGGCCGTATAAGAGGGCAGGGGGGCGGGGGGGGGGCCGAGAAGACATGCCTGGAGAAGGTCCTCTAAAAATACTCAAGTTTTTTCTTTCCTTGCGCCAGGTAAAGTGGTAATATTTTGCCTCTGAAGATTCTCGGGCCGCTAAACCCGGTCTTTATCGATACTAATAAATGCCGTTTACGGAGAAAGGAGGTTATTCAGGATGCTGGCAACAGAGAAGAAGCGGGACATAATAAAGTCTTTTGAAACCCACGCGGGCGACACAGGCTCTCCGGAGGTTCAGGTCGCCCTTTTGAGCGAGCGGATCAACAGCTTAGGCTCCCACTTCAAGACCCACAAGTCCGACCATCACTCAAGGAGGGGACTCCTTAAGATGGTAGGGAGGCGCAGACGCCTTCTCGACTACGTGAAGAGATCGGACGTCGAGAGATACAAGTCCTTGATCGAGAGGCTTGGTCTTAGAAGGTAAGGGGCTCATACGAACGGCAGGAGGGCCCCCCGGGCCGGGTAAACGGATAAGGCCCTCCGGGATCCGCCGTGAATAAAATACGCCCTTCAGGGCGCCCGGCGGAAATGGCCGGGCAAACGCGAACGGGGGCTTGAGGCACAGGTGTGCGCTTAAGCCGCCCGTAATCTTTTTTCATGAAATTAGAATAGGAGAACATAACTTTGGTCAGGCAATACGAGACGGAATTCGCAGGCAGGCCTATTAAAATAGAGATTGGCAAGATGGCGAGACAGGCGCACGGGTCGTGCACCGTAAGGTACGGCGACACGGTGGCGCTTGTGACCGCGTGCCGGGCCGAGAGCGCGTCGGTCGGGATCGATTTCATGCCTTTGACGGTCAACTACATGGAGATGACCTACGCCGCGGGGAAGATACCCGGCGGGTTTTTCAAGCGCGAGGGCAGGCCGAGTGAAAAAGAGGTCCTCGGATCGAGGCTGATCGACAGGCCGTTAAGGCCGCTCTTCCCCGAGGGCTGGTACCGCGAGACCCAGGTCATCGCCACCGTCCTTTCGGTCGACCCGGAGAACGACCCTGAGATAGCGGCGACGATAGGCGCATCAATTGCGCTCGGTATATCGGACATCCCCTTTAACGGCCCCATTACGACGGTAAGGATAGGCTCGATAAACGGAGAGCTCATCTGCAATCCGTCCTTGAAGCAACAGAAGGAGAGCGACCTCGACCTCCTCGTCTCCGGCACCGGCGACTCCATCATAATGGTCGAGGGCGGGGCGAAGTTCCTCTCGGAGGACTACCTCCTGAAGGCGCTCTCATACGCCCAGGAATCGATGCAGGGCGTGATAGCGCTCCAGAAGAGGATTATAGCCGAGGCCGGGCTTGCCAAGTTCGAGGTCCACGTTAAACCGCACGACGCCGCGCTTGAGGCGAAGGTCAAGGCCCTCGTGGAGGCGCGTCTGCGCGAAGCGCTCCGCATACCGGTCAAGCAGGAGCGCTACTCCACAATAGGCGCCCTTAAGAAGGAAGCGGCCGGCGCCGCCGCGGACGAGCCGGGCAGGGACAAGGAAGCAACGGCCGTCTTCGAGGATATGAAGTACAACATCATGCGCGAGATGGTCGTGAAAGACGGCGTCCGCGTTGACGGCAGGGGGACGAAGGACATAAGGAACATCACCTGCGAAGTGGGGCTCCTTCCGAGGACCCACGGCTCCGCGCTCTTTACGCGCGGCGAGACGCAGGCGATGGTCGTCACCACCCTCGGCACCTCCGAGGACGAGCAGAAGATCGACGCGCTCTCGGGCTGGGAGTACAAGACCTTCATGCTCCACTACAACTTCCCGCCGTTCAGCGTCGGCGAGGTGAAGATACTCAGAGGCCCCGGAAGGCGCGAGATAGGCCACGGGGCGCTGGCCGAGAGGGCCGTCAGCAAGATACTCCCCACGGAGGGCTTCCCCTATACCATAAGGGTAGTATCCGACATATTCGAATCTAACGGGTCGTCTTCGATGGCGTCGGTCTGCGGCGCGTCGCTTTCCATGATGGACGCCGGGGTGCCGACAAAGGGGCACGTGGCCGGCATCGCCATGGGGCTCATAAAAGAGGGCGACAGGACGGCCATACTCTCGGATATTCTGGGGGATGAGGACCACCTTGGAGACATGGACTTCAAGGTCGCCGGCACCGTTGAGGGCGTCACCGCCCTCCAGATGGACATAAAGATAGGCGGGGTGACGGCCGAGATCCTTAAGGACGCGCTCTATCAGGCGAGGGACGGCAGACTGCACATCTTAGGCAAGATGAGGGCCGCCATCGAGACGCCGAGGACCGAGCTCTCGGTCTACGCGCCGAGGATAACTACGATCTACGTCAAGCAGTAGAGGATCAAGGACGTCATCGGGCCCGGCGGCAAGAACATAAAGGGCATCATACTCGAGACCGGCGTGAAGATCGACATCGACGACACCGGAAAGGTCAACATAGCCTCCACCGACTCTGAGGCCGCGCAGAAGGCCATCGACATGGTGAAGAGACTCACCCAGGACCCCGAGATAGGGACAATATACAAGGGGAAGGTGAAGAAGATAATGGACTTCGGGGCCTTTGTCGAGCTCTACCCCGGCACCGAGGGGCTCGTCCACATCTCCCAGCTCTCGGAAGAGCGCGTAAAGAGCGTCCGCGACGTCCTCAAGGAGGGCGACGAGGTAATGGTCAAGCTCATTGAGATAGACAGGGACGGGAAGATCCGCCTTTCGAGGAAAGAGGCCATCGGGCATAAGCCCGACGAAGGCAAGTAAACGGTAAAACGGACGGCCCCGGAAGGGGCCGTTTTTTTTACTTTCAAAAGCCTGCTGAATACGTCCAGGCTATTCAAAAAGCTCCGGAAGCGAGGCGTACTTTTTTGTACGCCGCAGTTACGCGCTTTGAGGCCGACAAAGCAGATGGACTTGAGAGCAGTCTGCTAAAATACCTTCTTGGAAAGTATACCAGATGTCCCGGATACAGAAGACGGAGCTCAGAAGCGGCATAAGCGTCATAACCGAGGAGATGCCGGACGTCGAGTCCTCGTCCATAGGCGTCTGGGTAAACACCGGCTCAAGGAACGAGCCCTCAAAACTTAACGGCATCTCGCACTTCATCGAACACCTCCTCTTCAAGGGCACCGAAAAAAGGACGGCGCTCGACATCTCCCGCGAGATAGAATCCGTCGGCGGGGTCCTTAACGCTTTCACCTCGCGCGAATACACCTGTTTCTACGTCAAGGTCCTTAATAAAGACCTCCCGCTCGCCATAGACCTCCTCTCCGACATCTTCATGAACTCCAGGTTCGACAGGAAGGAGATGGACAAGGAGCGGCTCGTCGTGCTCCAGGAGATAAAGATGGTCGAGGACACGCCTGACGACCTCATACACGACCTCTTCGCCGAGAGGTTCTGGAAGGACCACCCGCTCGGGGCCTCCATTCTGGGGCCCGCCTCGAATATCAAGTCAATTTCGAGAGCGGAGATACTCGGCTATTTCAAGAAACATTACAACCCCTCTACCGTCTTTATCACCGCGGCAGGCGGGATCAGGCACAGGAAGGTGGCGAGGTTGCTTGAGGCCACCTTCGGTTCTCTCAAGGGCGCGGCGAAAAGGGAGGCTGAACCCGCGCCTCCCAGCTCCCCCGGCGCCAGGCTCTTTAAAAAGGACCTCGAGCAGGTCCATATCTGTCTGGGAGTGCCCACCCCGCCTCAACCGCACCCGGACAGGTACAAGGTGTATCTCCTTAACACCATCCTCGGCGGCGGCATGTCGTCGCGCCTCTTCCAGGAGATCAGGGAGAAGAGGGGGCTCGCCTACTCGGTCTATACTTACTTGAGCCTCTGCAGGGACGCGGGCTCGCTCATCGCATACGCGGGGACCTCGAAGGAGAGCTCCAGGGACGTCATAGACCTCATACTCTCGGAGTTCAAAAAATTCCCGAAGACCGTCGCCGCGGCCGAGCTTAAGAACGCGAAGGAACAGCTTAAGGGCGGCATGCTCCTCGGGCTTGAGACGAGCGACAACAGGATGACGAAGCTCGCCAGAGACGAAATATTTTTCGGCAAGGTCGTGCCGGTCAAGGACATCGTGAAGGGTATAGACGGCGTAAAGCTCTCTGATATCAGGGGCGCGGCTTCCGACCTCCTCGCAGAGGAGAATATTACGCTCGTGGCCATGGGCAAGGTGAGCGCGAAGACCATTCCGTCCTGGTTAAAATTAAATTAAAAGCCTTTAACCGCCTGAAAAACCCTTTGACTGATCTTCCCGGCAAATATAATATGGTTAGGCCGGACAAGAGCGGTCGGCGTCTTTCCGGGCTGGTTCGATTATACACTCAGGGTAGCAAGGGTAGAGTATGAGGATACTTGTAATAGAGGACGAGAAGAAGGTGGCGTCGTTCATAAAGAGGGGGCTCGAGCAGGAGAGCTACGCCGTCGACGTCTGCGAGGACGGCGTAGAGGGCCAGCACTACGCCGAGGTGAACGAGTATGACGCCATAATACTCGACATCATGCTCCCGAAAAAGGGCGGGCTCGAGGTCTTGAAAGACCTGAAAACCGCTGGCGTAAAGGCCCCGGTATTGCTCCTTACCGCGCGCGATACCGTAGAGGACAGGGTCAAGGGGCTTAACATCGGAGCCGACGACTATCTCACCAAACCCTTCGCCTTTGAGGAGCTCCTTGCGCGCCTGCGCGTCCTCATGAGACGGGGCGTTTCCGGCACTCCGGTATTGAAGTTCGCGGGCTTGAGCCTCGACCCTGCGACGCGGAGAGCCAAGAGGGGAGAGGTCGACGTGGAGTTGACCGTAAAGGAGTACGCGCTCCTCGAATATCTCCTCAGGAACCCCAACCGCGTCCTTACGAGGACGCTCATCGCCGAGCATGTCTGGGACCAGTCTTTTGACAGCGAGACTAACGTCGTAGACGTCTACATCAACCACCTCCGCTCCAAGATAGACACCAAAGACTTCTCCAAAAAGCTCATCCACACCGTAAGGGGCGTGGGGTACGTGCTGAAAGAGGAGTAGGACAGGCCTCTTTCGTTCTTTTTTTCCTGCTTACTCCTCACAAAACAATTGGCTGCATGATGAAGAGATTAAGACATATTCCCGCTTTTTTCTCTATCGCCGAGGTATGTGTATTTTTTTGGCTTGGAGATCAAATTACTTTTGAGCGGCACCATTCCATCGGATTATATGTATTGTATCTCTTGTTTATTTCGGGGATGTTCATCTACAATTTTCTTGAGTACAAATCATTGGATGTAAAACAATACAATTTTAGAAGGTTCATGCTGTGGTTATCGGCTTCTGTCAGTCTGCCTTTTGTTGTTTTTCCACTTGTTAGTTTATTGTTTTTCATGTTAATAGCGCCGCTGGTAGTTATAGGGCTGGTTTTGTTTTCTTTTATCGGCAAACAACCTAAAATTACAGAGGGGAGATTTTATCCTGCCATATTCGGTTTTTTATCACTTTTTTGGAGTCTTATTTTTTTTGTATATAGAACCGGAGGAGTATAAAATAATTTCAACGGTTTCAGGTTTGCAACCTGAATCGTAACTGGTTGTCATTGCGAGGAGCTTTGCGACGAAGCAATCTCAAGGGCTTGATTTGCTAAAAGATGAGATTTTCGCCGCGCTCGCAATGACAACTGGGTGGAATAAAATCTTCTGCCCAAGGCCTTTTTGCGCGCTCCACGCGCTTTTTTCCTCTCCTTCCTCGTTCGCTCGCTCCAGCCTCCCTTATATGCGCTCTCCGCCATGCGCCCGTGTGTTTGTAAAGACAGAACAAAAATTTCACTCTTAACTTCCCCTCCCCATCAAATCGACGGGAGGGGACGGAGGGGGAGGGTGAACTGCTCGGCGCAGGGCCAAAGTCGATACGGAGTCTCCGGGGTAACCGATTCTCCTGCCGTACGTTACAAATTTGCCTGCCTGGCGAGGGCCCCCTCACCCCGGCCCTCTCCCACAAGGGGAGAGGGGAAAACTTCCTGCGTTTTTTTTGTTTTTCAAAACTCCCCAGGCATGGGGTGAGCGACCTTAAGGGAGGAAGCCTAATGAGCGAGCCGGGGAAGTAAAAAGGCGCGACAGCACCCTAAGGGGCGAGCGAATGGGAGGGAGAGGGCGACGGGAGCGAAGCCCCATGTCGAAAAAAAGCCCGGTAGGGCGCAAAAGGCCTGAGCCCCGAACGAACAATCAGCGAATTGCTCTTTTTCAAAAATAAAATTCCTGTCACCCCTCTTGCATCATCTGTTTTGATATTTTTTCAATTGGGAGTATAATAAAAGGTGGAGTAGCATTGCGTGTTGAGGAGTCCTGATGCTTAGCGAGACCGTCAAAAGAGAGCTTAAACGGATAGTCGGGGAGGCGAACGCAACGTTTGCGATGGAAGACCTCCTCTGCTACGCCTACGACGCCACGAACTCGTCTTATATGCCGGACGCCGTCGTATTCCCGTCCAGCGCGGAAGAGATCTCCCTGATACTCAAGATGGCGAACTCCGAAGGCTTCCCGGTTATACCGAGGGGCGCTGGAACGGGTTTCTCAGGCGGGTCCTTGCCCGTTGACGGCGGGGTCGTCGTCTCAACCGAAAGGATGAGGAAGATAATCGAGATAGACGCGGAAAACCTGACCGCCATCGTCGAGCCGGGCGTCGTCACATGGGAATTGCAAAACGAGGTCGAAAAACTCGGGCTCTTCTACCCGCCGGACCCGACGAGCCTTAAATTTTCTACAATAGGCGGCAACATCGCCGAGTGCGCCGGAGGGCCGCGCGCCGTCAAGTACGGCGTTACGCGCGACTATGTGCTCGGGCTTCAAGCCGTGCTCCCGACAGGCGAGATAATAGATACGGGGGTGGCGACCGCGAAGGGTGTGGTCGGCTACGACCTTACGCGCCTCCTCGTCGGCTCAGAAGGCACATTAGGGATAGTCACAAAGGCGCGTTTAAGACTGTTGCCTAAACCGGAGACGACGAAGACGCTCCTCGCGCTCTTCCCCGACATAAAGGACGCGGCAAAGGCGGTCTCCGCCGTCATCAGGGCGAAGGTCGTGCCGTCTACGCTCGAGTTCATTGACTCGGCCTGTATAAAGGTAGTCGAAGAGCACGCGAAGATGGATTTTTCAGGGGCCGGGGCAATCCTCCTGATAGAGGCCGACGGCGGCGCCGATTCCGTTGAGAAAGAGACTGTGACGATCGAAAGGATATGCCTGGAGAACAATGCCTCGTCAGTAAGGGCCGCGACCGATAAGTACGAGGTAAAGGATTTATGGAAGGCGCGCAGGGCCATATCGCCTTCGTTACACAAGATAAGGCCTGATAAGATTAACGAGGATGTAGTCGTACCGAGGGCGTCGATACCCGACCTCATCGCGGGGATAGAGGAGATATCAAAAAGACATAACCTCCTCATCGCCTGTTTCGGGCACGCCGGCGACGGCAACATCCATGTGAACGTGATGTATGATAAAAAGAACGCCGTTGAGGCGGCCTCAGCGGAAGACGCCGTCGTCGAGGTCTTCAGGCTGACATTGAGGCTCCACGGCACCATCTCCGGGGAACACGGCGTAGGCACGACGAAATCAAGGTTCATAGAGATGGAACTCGGCCCCGCGGTAATCGACGCGATGAAGCGGATAAAGGCCACACTCGACCCGAAGGGCATCTTGAACCCCGGAAAGATATTCCCGAAAGCGAAGGGGCCTGAAAAGGCAGAATTCGCGGTAGCTGGAAAACAGACGCAATGAGAAAGCTCGTCGAGCTAAAAGAAGAATTGGAAAAATGCGTAAAGTGCGGCGCCTGTAGGTCGGTCTGCCCGACGTTCCGCGTGCTCGGCAGGGAGACCGCGTGCGCGAGGGGAAAGCTCACCCTCATCGACGCCTGCATGGGCGGCGCGATAGAGATGAGCGAGGCGTATCTGAAGCACCTCAAGGAATGCACGCTCTGCGGCGCGTGCAGGGACACCTGCCCCAAGGGCGTGGATACCGTCGCCGTATACAACGCCGCGAGGGTCGACGCCGTGCAAAAACTCGGCGCGCCGTTGTTTGCCTCCATCGTATTCAAGAACCTCCTTGAGTCCGGAAGAATAATGGACGTGGCGCTCAAAATCGCCTCACGCCTCCAGGGGCTCATATTCAAGGACGGAACGCTTGAGAGCGGGTTGCTGTCGCGATTCTCTCTCCCGGTCATAGGAAAGGGGAGGTTGCTCCCGCCTCTGGCAAGGCAGTTCTTCCTTGAGACGAGTGAGGCGAGGGGACTGCCTGCGCCGGCAAAGACAGGACAGCTAAAGGTCGCCTTTTACGCCGGTTGCGGGGTCAACTACCTCATGCCGGGCGTCGGCAAGGCCTCCATCGAAGTTTTAAAGAAGGCCGGGGCCGATGTGTTCGTACCAGCTGGCCAGGTATGTTGCGGGATGCCGGCCTTCGCCTCCGGCGACGCGGCGATGGCGAGGCAGATGGCCCTAAAGAACATCGAGGTCTTCGAGTCTTTCGAGTGCGACTATATAACGACTTCCTGCGCCACCTGCGGCCACGGCCTCAAACACATGTTCGCGGACGTATTGTCGGCCGCCCCCGAGCTTAAAAAGAGGATAGAGGCCTTCTCGGCCAAGGTCATCGACATCAACGCGCTCCTCGTGAATGTCCTTAAATACAGGAGCGCGGGCAAGGAGACCGGAGGCAAGCTCGTCACATACCACGACCCGTGCCATCTTAACAGAGCGCAGGGTGTCAGGAACGAGCCGAGGGAGCTTTTGAAATCCAATAAGGATATAACCTTCAAAGAGATGGCCTTCCCGTGCAGTTGTTGCGGCCTCGGCGGCGGTCTCTCTATCGTCAATTACGACCTCTCTATCGAAATAACCGAACGCAAGATCGAGTCGATCAGGGCTTCTGGCGCGGATATCGTCGCCACGGCCTGCCCAGGGTGCATTGTCCAGCTCAGGGACGGACTGCATAAGTACGGAGTAAACGCCAGGGTCGCTCATGTTGTCGAACTTGTCTGACGGAGGTATATCCCTTTAGCATGACCTATTTCCTTTTCTGCATACACAACCACCAGCCTGTCGGGAACTTCGACCATGTCCTTGAGGAGGCGTACGAGAAGTCCTACTGGCCCTTCCTCCAGCTCATATCGAAGTACCCGTCGGTCAAGATGTCGCTCCACAATTCCGGATATCTCATCGACTGGCTGGTAGATAAGCACCCGGAGTACATAGAGCTCCTTAAGATGATGGTCAATCGTAGGCAGGTCGAGATAATGGGCGGCGGCTATTACGAGCCGATACTCTCGGTCATACCGGAGGACGACCGCATAGGGCAGATAAGGATGATGTCGGATAAGATCGAGGAGGTCTTCGGGACGCGTCCGCGCGGCATCTGGCTCGCCGAGAGGGTCTGGGAGCCGACCCTGCCGACGTTCATAAAAAAGGCCGGGCTCGAATACCTGGTCGTCGACGACTATCACTTCATAAAGGCGGGGCTCAGTAAAGTTGACCTCGGCGGCTACTACATAACAGAGGACCAGGGTAATGTCATCAAGGTGTTTCCCGGCAGCGAGGCGCTCCGCTACCTCATCCCCTTCAGGCCTAACGAGGCGGTCGTCGAGCATTTAAAGGGCCTCAAGGGTTATTTGAAGAAAGGCAACGCGGCCATATACGGCGACGACGGCGAGAAGTTCGGGGTCTGGCCCGACACCCACAAGTGGGTCTTTGACGACGGCTGGCTTGAGAGCTTCCTTAAGTCGCTGGAGGAGAGGATAGATTCTGTCACGGCCGCCACCTTCGCCGAGTACATAGACAGTGAAGAGCCCGTCGGGCAGGTCTATCTCCCCGCGACCTCTTACATGGAGATGGGAGAGTGGTCGCTCCCCCCGGACGCCTCAAAGGCGTACATGTCGCTCGTCGAGGATTCAAAGGGATGGTCCGAGGGCGAGCGCGTAAGGAGGTTCCTGCAGGGCGGCATCTGGCGGAACTTCTTCTCCAAGTACCCGGAGTCGAACTGGATGCACAAGAGGATGTTGCTGGCGTCAAAGGCTCTCAGGAACGCTCCGAACCTGAGCAGGGAGGAGCGAATGACAGCGGAGACGCACCTCTACAAGGGGCAATGCAACGACCCGTACTGGCACGGCGTATTCGGGGGGTTGTATCTGCCGCACTTGAGGACCGAGGTCTACAAGCACCTGATAGAGGCCGAGGTCCGCTCTAAGATAGATTCCGGTTTGGAGAACGTGCTCTCGACAGTGGAGATGGAGGATATCGACGCCGACGGCCACAAGGAGGCGCTTATAAGGACGCGGGGGCTTAACCTCTTTGTAAGCCCGGCGAACGGCGGCGCGCTCCTTGAGCTCGACTTCAAGCCGAGGGCTGTGAACCTTTTGAATACCCTGTCGAGGTGGTACGAGGGATATCACTACAAGATCGCGGAGGCTGATTCCGCTGAGTCAGCCGGCGGACAGAAGTCTATACATGAAATTGTGAAGGTCAAGGAAGAGGGGCTTGGGAAGTACCTAAAATACGATACAGCGAGAAGGGCGTCGTTCGTCGACCACTTCATCCCTATGGACGATACGATAGACGCGTTCTACGCGAACACATGCGGGGAGCTCGGGGATTTTTCAAGGGGCCGGTACTCAACCGATGTAAAAGGGCACGGCGTCGCGCTCTCAAGGCACGGCGAGGCTGGGGGCAGTCCCCTGTTGCTTAAAAAGGAATTTATCGCGGACGGCGCCGACTCGTTCAGGGTCGTCTACACGCTTTCGCCGGGCGAGGTCCACGGCGCATTCGACTTCCGCTTCGGGGTCGAACTCAACATGATACTTCCCTGCTGTGAAGGCCCGGCCTGCTTCTATGAGCCTAACGACGCCGCCTTCGGCCCTGACATCGGGCTCGGCTCAAAGGGCGCAACACCCGGGATAGAGAGCATAAGCCTCATAGACACCCTCACCAGGGTTAAGGCTACGATATCGGTTGATAGAATCGCCGACCTATGGAGGTTCCCGGTCCATACGGTATCGTTATCCGAGGGAGGGTTCGAGAAGATTTACCAGGGTTCGTGCCTTGTCTTCCTCTTCCCATTCGCCCTCAAAGACGGTAAGATGGAGCTCTCCTTCAGGGTTAAGGTCGAAGGTCTATAAAAAAGTCTCGGAGAAGGTAGATGTCCGTGCTTGACGAAAATAAGCTTCATGAGAAGCTCAAGAAGATTAAGCTCGTGATATTCGATTGCGACGGCGTCTTAACGGACGGCCGGATAATATATAACGACGAGGGGCAGGAGACGAAGGTATTTGACGTCCGGGACGGCCACGGCATAAAGCTCATGGCCAGAGGCGGGATAGAGTCAGCCATCTTAACGGCCCGGGAGTCGAAGACGGTAGTCCACAGGGCCGCGAACCTGGGGATAGAGCTCGTTTTCCAGGGGATGAAGGACAAACTCGCCGGGCTCGAAGAGATACTCAAGACAAGACCTTTCAAGCTCGACGAGATAGCCTATGTGGGCGACGATATCATAGACCTCCCGGTCCTCAAAAGGGTAGGGCTCGCCCTGACCGTCGCCGACGCCGTGGATGAGGTTAAGGAGAGGGCCGATTACGTCACGTCAAAGCCCGGCGGCAGGGGCGCGGTACGTGAGCTCGCCGAACTCATCCTAAAGGCCCAGTCGCGGTGGGATGATATTTTAAGCCATTACCTCTCCTGAACCCGGCCTTACCTCACCTTGACCCCTTCCGGGGACAAAAACCTTTACACCCTCTATTGCTGATGGTATAATTCTTGCTAAGGTTTGACCGGGTTGTCTATATCCTTATAACTAATTGATTAAATTGATGATTTTAAGCCGCTGTGGAAGGCCGACGGTCTCTCTGTCAATAACGGCCGGGTCGCGGTTTCCCGTGCGTGCCAACGAAGTCCAATGCGATGCTTCCAGCCGACCTTCCATGAACCGTAAGATAAGGATCTTCCTGCTGGCGTTTATCGCCCTTTCCATAATCAGCCTGATCGTTCTCGTTTCCGTGCATTATCGTACCCAAAACAGCTTCAAGGTGGTCCTGAACGAGGACAAGAGGCTTGAGGTAAAGATAGACACTGTCCGCTACTCCGGCACCAAGGACGGCCACGTCGAATGGGAGCTTACGGCGGACTCGGCCAGGAGGTCGAAAGACGAGGACCTGACGGTCCTCGACGCGGTAGAGGCGAAGTTTTTTCCGCGTAGCGGCGGCTCGTACACATTGACCGCGAAACAGGGCAGGTTCAGGGAGGCCGCCGGAGAGATCTACGCCTCCGGGGATGTAAAGGTCTTGTCGGATGAGGGCTACACGCTCGAGTCCGTTGAGCTCAGGTACTCGATAAAACAGAAGGAGATAACCTCCGCGGAAAAGGTCGTATTCAAGTCCGGCAACATGGATATTGAAGGTTACGGCCTTTTTGTCGATATTGAGGGCAAGAGGGTCCTCCTCAACAGGGATGTTAAAGCGGTCTTCAGGGACAGAGGCGCGACATGAAAAAAAAGATAGTTTTGACAGCCCTCCTCGCCCTCCTCGTTTTTTCCGGCCGTTCATTCGCCATGGAGGCGAACGGCACGATGGCGGCTACCGGCGCGAGAATGCCGGTTAGCGTCACCTCGGACAAGATGGAGGCGATATCGAACGAGAACCTCGTCATATTCAGGGGCAACGTCGTGGCGACCGAGGACTTCACGCTTTGTTCGGACGAGCTCCAGATACGCTACTCTCAGACCCATGACGTAAAAGAAATAGAGGCGAGCGGGAACGTAAGGATATTCAAGGACGACAAGACCTCGACCTCTGATAAGGCGGTCTACGACAGGGTCGAGAGGAAGATAATACTCACCGGAAGGCCCCAGGTGAAGCAATGCACCGACACCATCAAGGGCGACCGGATAACGGTATTTCTGGACGAGGACAACGCCGTAATCGAGGGCGACAAGGGCGGCAGGGTAAAGGCCGTCATAATGCCCGAGAAGAAGTGCCCGGAGGCGGTGAGGGAGAAAGGGACGAGTGAAGAAGCTCGCTGTAAAGGGCCTCGTTAAGTCCTACAAGAAGAGGAAGGTCGTTGACGGCGTAAGCCTTCACATAGAGCCCGGCGAGATAGTCGGCCTCCTCGGCCCCAACGGCGCGGGCAAGACCACTACGTTCTACATGATAGTCGGGCTCGTGACGCCTGACGACGGGAGGGTGTCTTTTGGGGAGAGCGACATAACGCACACCCCCATGTACGAGAGGGCGCGCCTCGGCATAAGCTATCTGCCGCAGGAGCCGTCGGTATTCAGGAAGCTCACGGTCGAGGAGAACATAAAGTCGATACTCGAGTTCCTTGAAGTGCCGAAAAGCGAGATGGATGCGAGGCTTGAAAAGCTCCTTGACGAGCTCGGGGTCCAGCACATAGCCAAGACAAAGGCCTACGCGCTCTCGGGCGGCGAGAGGAGGAGGGTCGAGATAGCAAGGGCCCTTGTGAACTCTCCGTCCTTTCTCCTCCTTGACGAGCCGTTCTCAGGCATAGACCCCATCGCCGTAGGAGACATACAGGACATAATGCTCGATCTCAAGAAAAAAGGGATAGGGATACTGGTCACCGACCACAACGTCGGCGCGACACTCGGGATCTGCGACAGGGCGTACATAATTGGGAGCGGGAAGCTCCTTAAGACGGGAACGCCGACCGAGATACTTGATTCGAAGAAGGTCCGCGAGGTCTACCTCGGGGAGAAGTTCAGGCTTTAATTTTTTGTTTGTCACCGCGTGGAGCGCATTGGCGATGAGGCGGTCTCCATACCGTGATTTATCGAAGAGACGCGATTACACCGGGTCCGCAACGGGCGCTCCGGTTTTTTGAGAAGCTCTCGACCGGATACGGTCTTGCAACCGCAATAGAAAACGCGACAGCGCACCTTAAGAGCTGACATGGGTTACGAGCTAAAACAGGAACTAAAACTTACTCAGAACCTGGTGATGACGCCACAGCTCCAGCTGGCGATCAAGCTCCTCCAGCTCTCCAGGCTCGAGCTCGTGGACATGGTCCGCGAAGAGGTCCAGACGAACCCGGTCCTCGAGGACAGCGTCGAGGAGGCCCCTGAGACCGAGGCCGTTGTACCGCCTGAGCCCCCGGCCAGGCCGGAGGTCGACTGGGACGCGTATCTGGCGGCGTCGTCGGAGTCGAGGCCCGGCATTGATTTTAACCAAAAGGACGACGAAGAGGACGACTTCATGTCGAACGTCTCGTCGTCCGGCGGGTCCTTGAGCGAGCACCTCGTCCGGCAACTCAACATGTACGGGCTCCCGGAATATGATCTGAGGCTCGGGGAGTTCATCATCGGCAATATAGAGGAGGGCGGGTATTTGAGGCTTGTCGAGCGCGGGAGTCTATGCGACGACGAGCACGATTCCGCCACTTTAAGGGAAATATCAGCCCTGACCGGGGCCTCAGTCGAGGATTCGGCGAGGGTGCTCGGCGTCATACAGCAGTTCGACCCGTCTGGGGTGGGCGCGAGGAACTTAAGAGAGTGCCTGCTCATACAGGCGAGGAACCTCCCTGTAAGGGATACGGTCGTAGAGGATGTCATCTCTCGTCACCTGGAGAACCTCGGCAGGAAGAACTACAAGGCGATAGCAAGGAACCTTGGCGTTACGATCGAAGAGGTATTCGATGCCGGCCGCATCATTAACAAGTGCCTGAACCCGACGCCCGGGGCCGGGTTCGGGGCGGACGAGTCGCGCTCCATAGTGCCGGACGTCTATATAACCAAAGTAGGCGACGACTACGTCATTACGCTTAATGACGACGGGATGCCGAAGCTCAAGATAAGCCCCTATTACAGGCAACTCCTCAAGGGCAACGGCAGCGGGGCGGTCCCTGACCAGGCGAAAGGCTACATACAGGACAAGCTCCGCAGCGCCGTATGGCTCATAAAGAGCGTCCACCAGAGACAGCGCACAATATACAGGGTCGTCGAGTGCATAGTCAGGTTCCAGAGGGAGTTCCTCGACAGGGGGCTTAAGTACTTGAAGCCACTCGTTTTGAAAAACATCGCCGGGGAGATCGGCGTCCACGAATCAACCGTCAGCAGGGTCACATCGAACAAGTACGTACAGACCCCGCGCGGCATTTTTGAGCTTAAGTACTTCTTCTCGACCGGGATGTCGTCGTCGGACGGCAGCGACGTCGCCGTCGAGTACATAAAAGAGAAGCTCAGCAACATCATAAAGTCCGAGGACGCCAAGAACCCGTTGAGCGACAAGCAGATAGTCGATGTCCTGAGTGAGTCCGGCATAGTCATAGCCAGGAGGACCGCCGCGAAGTACAGGGAGGCGCTGGGTTTCCTCTCGTCGAGCAGGAGGAAGGCCCATTATTGATTGACTTTTCGTGCCAGGGGCTTTTATTATGTATCCTTGGCGCCGGGGCGTATGGGCCCGCTGGAGGCCAGTGTCCAAAGTGACGCCGTGGAGACGTAAAGACAACGCAAGCTGATTTTTAATCGCGCCGGGGTACGGCCCCAGCGTCTTTAACGAATAAAGGCCATCTCTAAAAATTAGAGCAATTTTTAGAGATAGCCTAAAACCGGAGGTATGGAAATGCACGTTACTGTTACATTCAGACATATGGAATCGTCTGAGGCACTGAAGAGCTATGCTATCGAGAAGACTGACAGGCTCGGCAAATATCTGTTCGATCCGATCGAGGTCCATTGGGTCCTCTCGGTCGAGAAGATAAGGCACATAGCCGACTGCACCATAGTCGCCAACGGCGTCACCACCAAGGCCCAGGGCGACACCCAGGACATGTACTCGGCCATAGACATGGTGCTTGAGAAGCTCGAGAAGCAGGTAAGGAAGCATAAAGAGAAGGTGAAGGACCACAAGCCCCACACCAACGAAGGCGGCTCCATCCGTTTTCCCGCCGAAGGCTCGGCTGAGGCAGGGAGAAGCCCGAGGGTCGTCCGGAAGGAGAACCAGTTCGCGAAACCCATGTCCGTCGAGGAGGCGGTCATGCAGGTAGAGGCGATCAAGTCCGCGTTCCTCGTCTTCACGGATTCGTCATCGAACAACATAAGCGTGGTATACAGGCTCGACGGCGGCGACTACGGCCTCATAGAGACGACGAAGTAAGTGGCTCGGAGGTTGCGGGTGCCGGAGGGGCCGCGTTATGCGCGGGCCTTTGTCGGGCGTTGAAAGAGGAATAGGTTTTCAGAGGTCCTGATGAGCTTTTAGAGGTTCGTTCCTTCGAGAGCCCCCTTCGCGCGAAGGGGGCTCTCGGGTGAAGGGGCGCTTCTACGGATAGAGACTAATTTTTAGAGATAGCCTGAAGACGGTCAAGGTGTGTCATGCGGCTCGCGGACGTAATGAAGGAAGACTACATATTCTCCGACCTCAAAGCCAGGGAGAAGCAGGGGGTGCTCGCCGAGCTCGTTTCGGACATCTCCCCGAAGCTTGAGAGGCTCGACGGCGGGTCCGTCCTCTCCGCGCTTTTAGAGAGGGAAAAGCTCGGCACGACCGGCATAGGCCACGGGGTAGCCATACCTCACGGCAAGGTCAAGGGCCTCTCTGAGATAAAGGTTTTTTTCGGGAGGAGCAAGAAGGGCGTTGACTTCAACTCGATGGACAGGATGCCGGTCTACATCTTCTTCCTCATAGTCGCCCCGGAGAACTCGGCGGCGGCCCATTTGAAGATACTCGCCAGCATCTCGCACCTTTTGAAGAACCAGGAACTGAGGACCCGGCTGATGAAGGCCGAGGACCCTTCGGATATATACAGGATCATAACCGAGGCCGACAGGAAGAACGGCCTCGTCTGACGTGGCCGGAAGGCCCCGGAGGAGAGGCGAGGAGAGACCATGGGAGTAGCCGTCAAGGAGGTCCTTGAGGCCAAGGAGCTCAAGGAGTTCGCCCTGTCCCTTGCCGCAGGAGAGCGCGGCCTCGGGAGGGAGCTCCAGACGTCCCGCATACAGAAACCAGGGCTCCTTCTGACAGGGCTCCTCGAGGAGCTCCACTCCGACAGGCTCCAGATATTCGGGGCCGCCGAGATCGGCTATCTGCGGAGCCTCAAGAAGGAGAAGCTCGACAGGACGCTCGGGCTCCTGGAGAGGTCGACTATACCAGGTATCATAGTCACGAGGGAGCTCGATCCGCCGGACTTCCTCCTGAGACTCTGCGCCGAGAAGAGCATCCCCCTCATAAAGACCCGCCATACCTCGTCGTCCCTTATAGAAGGCGTCACCAAGTACCTCGAGGAGATGCTCGCGCCTTCGACGACCCTGCACGGGGTCCTCGTCGACGTCCTCGGGGTCGGCATACTCATAATCGGCAAGAGCGGCATCGGGAAAAGCGAGTGCGCGCTCGACCTCGTCTCGCGCGGTTACAGGCTCGTATCCGACGACGTAGTCATAGTCAAAAAGCTGCCGCCGTCGCTCCTCTTCGGGACGTCTTCGGACGTCATCCGCTACCACATGGAGATAAGGGGCCTCGGCATAGTGAACATCAAGGACCTCTTCGGCATAACGGCGATAAGAGAGAGAAAGCAGATGGACCTTGTCGTCGAGCTCATCAAATGGGAGTCTGACGGCGAGTACGAGCGGCTCGGCTTCGAGGAGAAGACATACGATATACTGGGCGTGGGCCTGCCGTACCTGCGCGTCCCGGTCTCGCCCGGCAGGAGTGTCGCCGCGATAGTAGAGGTGGCGGCCCGGAACCAGATACTCAAGATTATGGGGCACCATTCGGCAAAGAACTTGGAGGCCCACCTGGGGAGCGCGATGAAGGGTCTTCAGAAGGCGAAGAATTGAAGGAGCTAAGGCTCGTAGTCTTGAGCGGGCCGTCGGGCTCGGGCAAATCCACGGTCATCAAGGCGCTTGAGGACCTTGGGTTTTTCTGCGTGGACAACATGCCTGTCGCGCTCCTCCCGAAGTTCATGGAGTTGCTGGCGCAGTCCGGCGAGATAACAAAGGTCGCGGCCGTCGTGGACATCCGCGAGCGCCAGTTCTTGAAGGAGTTCACCCCGGTCTTCAACGAGCTCAAGGCGGCGGGCTACACGGCGGAGCTCATCTTTCTCGACGCGTCGGATGATTCCCTCGTCCGTAGGTTCAGCGAGACCAGGAGGCGCCACCCGCTCGCTGACTCCGACACGCCGCTCGAAGGCATCCTCCGGGAGAGGGACATCCTCAAGGAGGTCCGGGAGCACGCGGACAAGGTCATAGACACGACCGGCTTTACCGTCCACGACCTCCGGGACGTCATAAAGGAATACTTCTCCGGGCCGGCCGCGCAAGGCAGGATGTCGGTGAACGTCCTTTCATTCGGGTACAGGTACGGCATACCCACGGACGCCGACCTCGTATTCGACATCAGGTTCCTGCCGAACCCCTACTTCGTGAGCTCCCTTAAGTGGCTCGACGGAAAGGACGAAAAGGTAAGGGAGTTCGTGCTCTCGAACCCGGTTACGATGGAGTTTTTGAAGAGGCTGCGCTCTTTTCTCGACTACCTTATCCCGCTCTACTGGAAGGAAGGGAAATCGTACTTAACGATTGCCATAGGCTGTACCGGCGGAAGACACCGCTCGGTCGCCATAACCGAGTTCCTCGCCGGAGAGATAGCCTCCGAGGCGGTCGTAACGAAGAAACGCCACAGGGACATGTACCGGGTCTGAATCGACGCGCTATGGAGATGAAAAAAGGATGATAGGAGCCGTAATCATCACGCACGGCGCACTCGCCGGAAGCCTCAAGGAGGCCGCCGAGGCGATCGCCGGAAAGATAGACGGCGTAAGGACCGTATCGGTCACGAGGTCGGACACCACCGAGAGCGTCAGGGCCCTCCTCGCCTCGGCCATAAAAGAGGTGAACACCGGCGACGGGGCGATACTCTTTACCGACATGTTCGGGGGCACGCCGACGAACATCGCGCTTTCGTTTATGGAGGAGGGGAGGGTGGAGGTAATAACGGGCGTGAACCTCCCCATGATACTGAAATTCGTCGGGCACAGGACTGAAAAGGGGCTTTCCGGCCTCGCGGTCATGCTTAAGGAGTACGGGCAGTCCTCCATAGTGCTCCCAGGCGACATATTGAAGGAACGGAAGTAGCATCCAGGGTTCTTTTTGAAAAAATATAGTACGGCGTCCCGGCCAGGCGGGACGCCTTGCGGCGAAAGGCTCTCATGGTCATATTTGTCAGGGTTGACGACAGGCTCCTCCACGGGCAGATCATCTGCACCTGGGTGCCGCACATAAATGCGGACGCCCTCGTCATCGCTTCCGACGAGGCGGCGCGCGACAGCCTTGTCACCGATATAATCTCGTCCTGCGGACACAAGGGGCTCACGGTCTGCGTAAAATCGCTAACGGACGCGGTAGCGCACGTCTCCACCTGCGAGTGCGGAGAAAGGGCGATACTCATCGTCGGGGACCTCAAAGACGCGATGACCGTCTACGAGAACGGGTTCAGGTTCGAAACGCTCAACCTCGGGAACATCCATCACGAGGAGGGCGGACGCGAGATAACGCCATCGATAATAATAAACACCGATGACGAGGAAATAATTAGGCGGTTCGAGTCCCTCGGGGTAAGGATCGACATAAGGGACGTCCCTGCGTCCGCCCCGGCCCGCCACGGCGAGAGGAAGAGCCCGTGAGCGCGGCGCTTAACGGCGCGATACTCGTTTCCGTCGCCGGAGGCGTCCTCTCCCTCGACAGGACGGCCGCCTTTCAGGTGATGGTATCGAGGCCTATCGTGACCGCTCCGGTCATAGGGTACTTACTCGGCCACCCTCTTTGGGGGCTTGTGGCGGGCGCGGTCCTTGAGCTCCTCCTCATAGGCGACCTCCCGGTCGGGAGGTACGTGCCCGTGCACGAGACGGCGCTCTCGGCCCTCGTTACGGGGATAACCATCGTTGCGCTCGAAGGCATGGGCGCGGCAGACGGGTATGCCGGGCTTAAGTCCGAGATGACGGTCCTGCCGCTCGCGGTGCTGATAGCGCTGCCGGTGGGAAAGGTCTTTCAGAAGGCTGATATAATAACGAGGAAGATGAACGCAAGGCTCTTTGAAAGGGCGGCGCTCTCAATCGACGCCGGAAGCGCCGTGTTGCTGAGAGAGAACCTCAAGGGCGCTGTACTCTTTCTCATAACCAATACCGTCGCTCTGCTTGTGACCGCCGTGCCGCTCATGACAGGAGCGGAGTACGTCTTCACGAGGTTCGCGTTGAAGCCCTTTACGGCGGCCTTTGCCGCTCTACTGCTGGCCGGGGCCGGGGCCGCGGCCTGGTCGATTACGACCGGCAGGTCGGCGTATGTCTTCGGGGCCTCAGCGGCGGTTGCCGGGGCCCTTCTTACATGGCTCGCGCTATGATATCAGCGGTCTCTTTTATAAAGGTCTTTATCGGGTCGTTCTTCATACAGTCCTCGTGGTCGTTCGAGAAAATGCAGGGTCTCGGGTTCGCTTCCGCCATATCTCCCGCGCTCGATGAGATATACGGCGGGGACGAGGCACAGAAAAAGGGCGCGTACAAGCGGCACCTCGCCTTCTATAACGCGCACCCTTACATGGCCTCTCCAGTCCTCGGCGTGGCCATAAACATGGAAGAGAAGGCACGGAGGGGAGAGTGCGCGAAAGAGGCGCCGGCCAGGTTCAAGTCCCTCGTCATGGGGCCGTACGGGGCGATAGGCGACGCGTTCTTCTGGGGGGCGGCCAGACCGCTCGCGTCGATAGCCGGGGTGCTCGCGACAGTCTTCTGGTCCATGTGGGGGCCTCTGGTCTTTCTCGTTGTCTACAACCTCTTCCATCTCCTGATGAGATGGTACGGCTTAAAGAAGGGTATCGAGCTCGGCGACGGGGTCGTCGCGTTTATAAAGTCGCTGGACCTGCCCATGTTGGGCGTGAGGCTCAAATATCTGTCGGCGGCGCTCCTCGGCGTCTTGTGCGCCGCCTCCGCCGTGAGCCTCCTTCCTCCGTCAAGGGGAGGGGCGATGACGACGGCCCTGGCGATAGCGGCGAGCGTCACTGCGGCGCTTCTATCCGGCTATGCTTTTAAAAAGGGGCTCACGATACAGGCGCTCGCCTCCATCGTGCTCGCCCCGCTAATACTCTACGGGATAATATTCTAAGACATGAACGGCGCGATCGAAAAGACATTCAGGATAAGAAACAAGCTCGGTCTCCACGCGAGGGCGGCCTCGCTCTTCGTCCAGCTCTCGAACAGGTTCGACTCCGACATATTTGTCGCCAAGAACGGACAGGAAGTGAACGGAAAATCTATCATGGGCATCCTCATGCTGGCCGCGGCGCAGGGGGCGGAGATAACGTTGAAGGTCAACGGGACGGACGCCATCGGTGCCATGAACGCCCTCGGAGAGCTCATAGACAACGGATTCGGCGAGGACTGATGTCTGACTCCAGGAAACAAGTCGTATTGATGAAGGGCATAGGCGTCTCCTCGGGTATCGTCATAGGTAAGGCGTACCTGATGGAGCGGGGCGCCATCGAGCCCGCGCAGTTCTGCTACATGGACTCCTCCGAGGCGGAGCGCGAGACAGAGCGCTTCACGAACGCGGTGAAGGAGTCCCGCGACCAGCTACTCCGCATAAAGCGCAAGATGGAGCACGACGGCAAGGGCAAGGAGCACATCCGCATCATAGAGGCCCACCTCCTTATTCTCAAGGACAACATGCTCATCAATGACACCATAAAGGTCATAAAGGATGAGCGCGTGAACGCCGAGTGGGCGCTAAAGAGCGTTTTGAAGGGCGTCAAGGTCTACTTCGACAAGATCGACGACGAGTACCTGAAGGAACGTTCGATGGACATCGAGCACATCGTGAACAGGGTCCTCCTGAACCTCATGGGCAGGAAGCACGAGTCCATCTCGGAGATAAAGTCCCCGTCCATCGTAATAGCCCACGACCTCGCCCCGACGGACACGGCCCAGATGACGAAGGGCATGGTGCTCGGGTTCCTGACCGATGTCGGAGGCAGGACCTCGCATACGGCGATCATGGCCCGCTCGCTCGAAATTCCGGCGGTCGTCGGTCTTGAGACGGTTACGCGCAAGGCCGAGGCCGGCGACACCGTCATCGTAGACGGCACGACCGGGACGGTCATAATAAGCCCGTCGGACTCCGTCATCGACGTATACAGGAAGAGGAGGGAGAGGTACGAGAGCTACGGCAGGGCGCTCTTCCACTACAAGGACCTCCCGTCGGAGACGACCGACGGCCGAAGGGTCCGCCTCATGGGCAACATGGAGATAGTCGAGGAAATAGACTCTCTCGTCGAGCACGGAGCCGACGGCATAGGCCTGTACAGGACGGAGTTCCTCTACCTCAACAGGAAGGACCTCCCGACCGAGGAAGAGCACATAAAGGCGTACAAGAAGGTCATAAAGAAGATGGCCCCGCACCCGGTGACCATCAGGACGCTCGACATCGGAGGGGACAAAGTCCTCTCTCACATGGACGGGCCGAAGGAGACGAACCCGGCGATGGGCCTGCGCGCCATAAGGTTCTGCCTGAAGAACACCGGCATATTCAAGGTACAGCTGCGCGCCATGCTCGCGGCGAGCGCCTACGGCAAGATCAGGATACTCTTCCCCATGATATCCGGGATCGAGGAGATAAGGCAGGCCAAGGGCTTGCTCGAGGAGGCGAAGGCGGAGCTGAAGGCCGAGGGGAGGCACTTCGACGAGGCGGTGGAGATAGGCGTGATGATAGAGATACCGTCGGCCGCGATAATCGCCGACCTCATCGTAAAAGAGGTGAACTTCATCTCCATAGGCACGAACGACCTCCTCCAGTACTCGCTCGCCATAGACAGGGTGAACGAGCACGTGGCGTACCTCTACGAGCCCTTCCACCCGGCGGTGTTACGCATAATAAAGATGGTCTCTGAAGCGGCGAACAAGGCCGGGGTCTCGGTGGGGGTCTGCGGCGAGATGGCCGGAGAGCCGGAGTACGCGCTCATACTCCTCGGCCTCGGCGTGGACAACCTCTCGATGAACGCCTTTTCGATATTGAAGGTAAAGAGGCTCATACGCTCCATAAGCTACGCCGAGGCGAAAAAGATATGCAAGGCCATTACCGGGCTCGCTACGGCCAAGGAGGTCGAGGGTTACATAAACCAGAAGCTCCCGGGGCTTTACAAGGAGGAGTTCTGGAGCTGACAGGGCGTCCGTCCGGTTTTTTTTTGCCGGTCACGGCCGGCGATGGGGCGACAGGCGCGCGGCCATGCATGGTAAACTGAAAAAATCCGTTGACAATTTTTTCAAAACATTAAATAATGTGCGTTTTACAAACAGTTTGACTCCGTGTTTACGGAAAAAAGGAGGAAATGGGAATGAGGGAGTACCTTTTTACATCGGAATCGGTTACCGAAGGCCACCCGGATAAGGTCGCCGACCAGGTATCGGACGCTATTTTGGACGCCATCCTTAAACAGGACCCGAAGAGCAGGGTAGCCTGTGAGACCCTTGTAACTACCGGCGTCGCCATAATAGCCGGAGAGATAACGACCACCGCACAGGTGAACTACCCGGACGTCGTCAGGGAGACCATAAGGGACATCGGTTACACCGACGCCTCGATGGGCTTCGATTACAAGACCTGCGCCGTGATGGTGACGCTCGACAGGCAGTCGCCGGACATAGCCATGGGCGTGGATACCGATGAAAACAAGGAACAGGGCGCCGGCGACCAGGGGCTCATGTTCGGGTATGCCTGCGACCACACTCCGGAGCTCATGCCGATGCCCATCGACCTGGCACACAAGATAACGATGAGGCTCGCCGAGGTGAGGAAGAAGGGGATACTGAACTTCATAAGGCCAGACGGCAAGAGCCAGGTAACCGTAAAGTACGTGGACGGCCGCCCAGTCGCCGTCGATACCGTCGTAGTTTCCAGCCAGCACTCTCCCGACGTCGACAACAAGACTCTGCGCGAGGGCATTATCGAAGAGGTCATAAAGAAGGTGGTCCCGGCAAACCTGCTTACGCCCAAGACCAAGTACCATATAAACCCGACCGGCAAGTTCGTCGTTGGCGGCCCGCACGGCGACTGCGGCTTGACCGGGAGGAAGATAATCGTCGACACCTACGGCGGACACGGTTCGCACGGCGGCGGCGCGTTTTCCGGCAAGGACCCGTCGAAGGTCGATAGAAGCGCTTCCTACCTCGCGAGATACATAGCCAAGAACATCGTTGCCGCCGGGCTCGCCGCGGAGTGCGAGTTACAGCTCGCGTACGCGATAGGGGTCGCCGACCCGGTCTCCGTAATGGTAGACACCTTCGGCACCGAGAAGGTGCCGGTTGAGAAGATAGAGGCACTCATAAAGGCTAACTTCCGTATGAAGCCGGCGGATTTGATAAAGGACCTCGACCTCCTTCGCCCCATCTACAGGAACACCGCCGCCTACGGCCACTTCGGCAGGACCGGCGACTCTTTTAAGTGGGAGATGACGGACAAGGCCGAAATCCTTAAGAAAGCGGCGGGTCTTGCCGTTTAACCTTCGCAAGTCGAAATGAACCTATCGCCCCCCGATGGTTCCAGGGGGGCGATAGGTTTTTCTGTGTCTGAACATATAAGGCTGGTTCTGAAAATCAGGAATTTTTTCTGATTTTAGAGGTAGCCGTAAAACTCGCATGGAGGAAAGATGGACTATCACGTAAAGGACATGGGTTTGAGCGGCATGGGGAAGAAACGGATCGAGTGGGCCGAGCTCGATATGCCGGTTTTGAGGAAGGTAAAGGAGAACTTCGCGAAGAAGAAGCCGCTTAAGGGCACGACTATCGCGGCCTGCCTCCACGTAACGACCGAGACGGCCAATCTCGTCATCACGTTGAAGGCCGGCGGAGCGGACGTCACGCTCTGCGCCTCCAACCCGCTTTCCACGCAGGACGACGTCGCCGCCTCGCTCGTAAAGGACTTCGGCATCCCGGTATTCGCCATAAAGGGCGAGGACAACAAGACCTACTACAAGCACCTTAACGCCGCGCTCGACAGGAAGCCGAACATCACGATGGACGACGGCGCGGACCTCGTCTCCCTCCTCCATACGGACAGGAAGGACCTGGCCCCCGGCGTCCTCGGCTCGACCGAGGAGACGACGACCGGCGTCATAAGGCTTAAGTCGCTCGCCGCGAGCAAGATACTCAAGTTCCCGGTCATAGCGGTCAACGACGCCTCGACAAAGCACTTCTTCGACAATCGTTACGGCACGGGGCAGTCGACGCTCGACGGGATACTGCGCGCGACGAACAGGCTGTTCGCCGGCTCCACTTTCGTCGTATGCGGCTACGGCTGGTGCGGCAAGGGTGTCGCCATGAGGGCAAAGGGCATGGGCGCCAACGTCGTCGTCACCGAAATCGACCCCTTGAAGGCCCTTGAGGCGGTC